>NZ_JBVHYH010000054.1:0-44372 GCF_055569135.1 Kitasatospora sp. NPDC029367 | reverse complement strand
GGAAACCCCCCTCGGGGCCTCCCTCCCGGCAGGGGGGCGTTAGGGAGGGGTGGTAGGGGGGGGGTTCTTTTCGTGCGCCTGGGGACCACCGGGCGGGGGGGCCCCCCCCCCCCCCCCCGCCACTGGGCCGAACGGAGGAACGGAGGAACGGAGGAACGGAGGGCCGGGGCGGGGAGCAGGCGGGCGGCCGGGCTCAGCCCACCGTGAAGTCCGCCATCATCGCCATGTCCTCGTGCTCCAGGTTGTGGCAGTGCAGCATGTACGTCCCCGCGTAGTCGGTGAACCGCACCAGCACCTCCACCGTCTCGGCCGGCCGCAGGTCCACGGTGTCCTTCCAGCCCTCGTCCCACGGGCCCGGGTCCTTGCCGTTACGGGCCACCACCTGGAAGGGGTCGAGGTGGACGTGCACGGGGTGGTGCACGTCGGTGGAGAAGCGCCAGCGCTCGACCCGGCCGAGGGCGGGGGCGGCGAGGCTGCGCCCGGGCTCGTACGGGTCGCCGTTGACGGTCCAGCCGTCGCTGCCGCTGCGCCGGAAGGCGAAGTCGCGGGTGGCGACGGCCGCGGCCGGGTCCAACTGCTCGACGGTGGACAGCTGGTCGGGCACCTTGGTGTCGTCGTTCACCGCCCGGGAGGAGACGTCGAAGCGCATCACCTCGGCGGCTCGCCCGCTGCCGAAGCGGTTGACCAGGCGGACCTGGGTGCCCGGCTGGTAGCGGGAGAAGTCGACGACCACGTCGAAGCGCTCGGCGGGGGCGATCTCGATCCCGTCGTGGCCGACCGGGGCGGCGAGCAGGCCGCCGTCGGAGCCGATCTGGACCAGCGCGTCGCCGCCGGCGGGCTGCGGGTCCAGTTCGAGCCGATAGAGCCGGGAGTTGGAGGCGTTGAGCAGGCGCAGCCGGTAGTGCGCGCGGTCGACGTCCAGGCGCGGCCACGGGGCGCCGTTGACCAGGATGACGTCGCCGAGGACGCCGTTCATGTAGCCGTTGGTGACGCCTGGCGTGGCCGCCGAGGCGTCCGCGGCGGGGTACTTGAAGGAGCCGTCGGCGGCGAAGGAGCGGTCGGTGATCATCAGCGGGAGGTCGCGATCGCCGCGCGGCAGCGGCAGGGCGGCCTCCTCGTCGTCCTGGACGAGGTGGAACCCGGCCAGGCCGCGCCAGACGCCGGGGCCGGTGAAGCCCATCCGGTGGTCGTGGTACCAGAGGGTGGCGGCGCGCTGCTTGCCCGGGTAGGTGTGGGTGCGCTCGCCGACCACGGTGCGGCCGCTCATGTGCCGCATCCCCGCCATGCCCGCCATCCCCGGCATGCCCGCCATGCCGTCCATCGCCGGGGCGGCGGACCCGGGTGCCCCGGTGGAGGCGGCGGGATCGGGGGAGCCGACCGGCAGCAGCAGGTCGACCGGGTAGCCGTCGCTGTCGGCCGGGGTGTGCCCGCCGTGCAGGTGGACCACCGAGGGCACCGGCAGCTGGTTGCGGTGCTTGACCACCGCGGCCCGGCCGGAGCGGGTGACCAGCGTCGGGCCGGGGAAGGTCCCGCCGTAGGTCCAGGCCTCGGTCCGCACCCCGGGCAGGATCTCCAGCGTCGCGACCTGCTGGGTGATCTCGTAGTAGTCGTTGCCGCCGTCGCTGCGCACCGGCCGGAGCACGGCCGGCACCGGCAGCGGGACCTGGAAGGCCGCGGGCAGTTCCAGGTCGCTGCCGAGCAGCCGCCCGGGGAGGCCCTCCGCGAACAGGTACGCCGCCGACGGGACGGCGACGGCGGCCAACGCGCCCGCGCCGAGCACCGAGGCGCCGATGCCGAGGAAGCGGCGGCGGTTCACCGCTCCACCGCCACCGGCCCGCCGGGGCGCGGCAGCCGTCCGCCGCCGTCCGGGCCCGCCTCGGGCAGGCCCTCCCGGGCGGGCAGCGGCAGCCGCCAGGCGCCGACCAGGCCGAACAGGATGCCGCTGACCAGCAGCACGCCGAGGGTGACGTGCAGCCCGATCGACCGGGCGTAGCCCGCGCCGATCTGCCCCGTCACGGCGACGGCGAGCAGGGCGGTGGTCCACAGCGGCCAGCGCGGCCCGCCGCCGGGCCGGCGCACCAGCACCGCCACCACCAGTTGGACCACCACCACGGCGGCCAGCAGCCTCGAATTGTCCTCGTGGTCCTTGAGGGAGTCGTAGGTGCCGTTGAGGAAGCTGCCGGCGAGCATGGTCTGGAGCAGGGCCAGCAGCGCCAGCGTGGTGGCGGTGACGCGCAGGAGGACCAGCGGCCAACGGGGCGCGGGGGCGGCAGGAGGACTGCTCATGTCGTGGCTACTCTCTGCTTCGACGGCTCGGGCGGGGCGGGCGAGAGCGTAGCTGATCCCACCTCAGAATCGGCCGCACCCGCGGGTTCCGGGCAGGTCGTCCGTGCCGTCGCGCCGGTTTCGCGCGGGGTTTGTCACCCGTCCGGGTGATCCGCCCGGTCGGCACCTACACCCGGTCGGCGCCCACACCCGGACGGCGCCTACACCCGGTCGGCGGCGATCCCGAGGTAGGCGGCGCGCAGGTCCGCGAGCAGCGGGTGGTCCGGGTCGAAGGCGGTGCCGTCGACGGCGGCGAGCGGCCGCAGGCCGACGCCCGCGTTCAGCGCGAAGGCCGCGTCGAAGCGCGCCAACTCGTCGACGCGGACCGGCTCGCGGGCCTGCGGACCGTCGTACGCGCCGCTCAACAGCGCCTCGGTGATGCCGGGCAACACCGGGCCGGTGGGCAGCACCAGTCGCTCCCCCGCCAGGAAGGCGACGTTCCAGGTCGCCCCCTCGGTCACCAGGCCGTCCCCGTCGGTGAGCAACACATCGTCATACCCGGCGAGTTGGGCCGCGCGGCGGTGGTGCACCAGACCGAACAGGCCGACGTGCTTCACCGTCGGCAGCTCCCGCCGGTGGGCCACCGTGCGCACCCGCAGCGGGGCCCGTGCCACGGCGCCGACCGGGCGGGTGGTCACCAGCAGGACGGGGGCGGCCGGGGCGGCGGGGCGCTCCAGGCCGAGCGCGGGATCGTAGCAGGTCACCCGGACGATCCCCGGCCCGCCGTCGGCCGGCAGCGCCGCACGGATCCGCTCCCGGACCACCGCCCGGTCCAACTCGACGGCGAACAGCGCCCGGCAGTCCCGGACCAGCCGGTCCAGGTGCAGCTCCAGGCCGCGGACGGCACCCCCCTCGACCCGCAGAGTGGTGAAGTGCCCGTAGTTGAGCAGCCCCAGCGCGGCGAGCCGCGCCGGGTCCGCGGGCGCGCCGTCGATCTCGATCTCAGCCATCCCCCGAGTCTGCCAGCCGCGGGGACACCAGCGGTGACGCCTGCGGCAGCACCACCGGCCGGTACGGTCCGGCCACGCTGCGGCCCGCCGCCCGCGCGGTCCGCTCGATCTCCTCGATCCTGGCCGCCAGGCCCTCCGGCTCGCCCGCCTCCGCCCAGCGCCAGGCCTCCGCCCACCACTGCGGCCCGCGCACCAGCGGCCGGCCCGCCAGCGCCAGGTACAGCGCCAGCGTCGACCGGGCGTACTCGTGCACCCAGCTGTCGCAGCCCCGGTAGTCCGCCGTCTCGTCCAGCCGCAGCCAGCGGCCCTCCTGCCCGGCGGCCAGTATCGGCACCCAGCCGCGCTGCCGGTCCGCGACCAGCAGGAGCAGTCGCCCGTCCTCCTCCCGCACCCGGTGCGAGGGCAGTTGGGGCATCCGGGCGAACGACAGCGAGCGCTTCCAGCCCACCACCCACAGCCCGCGGCGCAGGTAGTAGCGGACCGCCGACTGCCAGCTCCAGTGCGCCTCCAGCCGGAAGCCCGGCAGGCCCTCGGCGGTGGCCGCCGCGTACACCTCGTCCAGCGCGGCGGCGGCCAGCCCCTGCCCGCGCGCCTGCGGCCGCAGGTAGAGCGAGGACACCGCGAGCTGGCTCGGGCCCTTGGTCCAGTTGTCCACCGCGACCGTGCCGACGACCTCGCCCCGCCCGTCCAGGACCCAGTACCGGCGCCGGTACAGCTCCCCGCCCGGCCAGTCCCGGCCGCTCTCCCCCAGCCGCTCCCGCCAGCCCCGTTCGGCGGGCCGGTCCAGCCCGTCCGGGTCCACCAGCTCGCCCAGCTCGCCCTCCAGCAGGGACGCCAAGTCCCAACGGGCGAACCGCTGTTCCTCGCCCTCCACGGCGGCCCGCAACCGCACCCCCGCCGCCAACCGGTCCTGCGCCCGCTGGACCGCCGCATCCCACGACCTCACCACGGGGGCCACCCTAGCGGCCCTCCGGGCACGACCCGTAATCCACCGGCCACCGAACGTCAGCCCGATCACCCGACCGGGCGCCGGGGCCGGGCAGGCGCCACCCGAGGCGGGGCGGCCGCGGCCGACGGGGTCCCGGGCGGGCGGGTGAGGGCGACCGCGGCGATCACCAGGACGCCGCCGGCCAGGGCGTTCCAGCCGACCGGCTCGGCGAGCAGGACGGCGCCCAGTGCGGTGGACCACAGCGGCATGACGTAGGTGACGGCGGAGGCCACGGCCGTGCCGGCGGTGCGGACCAGGCCGAGGTTGAGCAGGTACGCCAGCCCGGTGCCGAGCGCGCCGAGCACCAGCAGGGCGGTGGCCGCCGAGCCGCCCGGCCAGTGCGGGGCACCGGCGGCGAGCGGGGCGACCAGGGCCAGTTCGGCCGTGGCGCAGGTGATCTGGACGGCGGAGAGGGTGGTGACCGACTCCGGGCGGCCGGACAGGAAGCGGCGCAGGTAGACGAAGCCCGCGCCGTAGCAGCAGGCGGCGGCCAGGCAGGCGAGGGCGCCGGCGGTCGCCCCCGGGCCGAAGCCGCGCCACACCCCGAGCACGGTGAGCACGCCGACGAAGCCGAGCCCGAGGCCGGCCAGCCGCCGAACCCCCGGATGGCGCTCCGCGGGCACGGTGAGCACCGCGAACAGCAGGGTGAACAGCGGGGTGGTCGCGTTCAGCACCCCGGCGAGCACCGAGCTCACCCTGGTCTCGCCGAACGCGAACAGGGCGAACGGCACCGTGTTGAGCAGCACCGCGACGACCGCCGAGTGGCCCCACAGGGCCCGGTCGCGCGGGGCCCGCTCGCCGCGCAGCAGCAGGACCGCCCACAGCGTGGCGGCGCCCAGCAGGCTGCGCCACAGCGCCACCCACACCGGCGGCACCCCCGCGTCGACCGCCACCTTGATCAGGGCGAAACTGGCGCCCCAGATCGCCGACAGTGCCACGAAGCCCGGCCACCAGCGCCGCACCCCGACCACCTCCCCGTCCCGTTCCCGTGTCCGTCGCGCGGCCCGTTCCCGCGTCCTGGACAGAGGGTGGCCCGCCGACGGAGCATGAGTCCAACAAGTGGCGATGCACGGAGGATGAGGAAGTCTCATGGCCTCGGAGGTCAATCTGGCCCAGCTCAGGGCGCTGGTCGCGGTCGCCGACACCGGCGGCTTCGGCGCGGCCGCCGACGAACTGGGCATCAGCCAGTCCGCCGTCTCGCACGCCGTCGCCGCCCTGGAGCGCGCGCTCGGCGCCCCCGTGCTGCGGCGCGGCGCGCCCTGCCGCCCCACCCCGCTCGGCGAGCAGGTGCTGCCGCACGCCCGCACCGCCGTCGCCTCCGCGGCGGCCGTCCGCACCATCGCCACCCGGCACTGCGGCGGCCTCACCGGCACCGTACGGCTGGCCGCGCCGACCACCGTCTGCCAGGCCCTGCTGCCCGGGCTGCTGCGGGACTGGAAGGCGGCGCACCCCCAGGTCACCGTCCGGGTCTTCGAGGGCGAGGACGCCGAACTGGCCACCTGGCTGGAGGCGGGCACGGTGGACGCCGCCGTCCTGGTCGACGCCGGCCCGCTGCCGCCCGGCGCGGTCGCGCTCGGCGCCGACTCGATGCACGCGCTGCTGCGCCGGGACCACCCGCTGGCCGGCCAGCAGACCGTCCACGTCGGCGAGTTGGCGGACGACGACTTCCTGCTCTCGGAGGGCGGCTGCGAACGCCACATCCGCGAGGCCTACCGGCGGGCCGGCGCCCGCTTCACGCCCCGGCACCGGATCCGCGACCTCAACACCCTGATCGGCATGGTCCACGCGGGCGTCGGCGTCTCGGTGATGCCCGCGCTGGCCGTGACGATGCTGCCGCCGGAGTGCGTCCTGGTGCCGATCCGGCCGGCCGTGCACCGCACCCTCACCCTCACCGGGCCGACCGGGCGCCCCTGGTCCCCGGCGGTCGGCGGGCTGCTCGCCGGGGTGGCGGCGGGCCTGGTCCCGGCCGCGGCCGCACCGGCCTGAGCGGGCACCGGTCCTCGCGGCGGCACCGGCCCGCACGGCGGCGGCCCGGCCCGTACGGCGGCGGCCCGTACGGCGGCACCCGCCCGTAACGGACTGGGTCCGCTCAGCCCCGCAGCCGCACCCGGTCGAGGACCACCCCCACCACGCGGTCCGCGGGCACCGCGCCCCACAGCCGGGAGTCGGTGCTGAAGTCCGGGTTGTCGCCCAGCAGCACCACATGCCCGCCCGGTACGGTGCCGGCCGGGAGCACCGGGCGGACCGGCGGCGGAACCGGCTCCCCGGGCAGCGCGGCCAGCCGCTTCACCAGCAACCGGGCGGGCCGCCGGGCCGCCGGAGCCCCACCCGCCGGACCGCCCAACGGACCACCCCCCGACGGGACGAGCCCGTCCGGCGCGACCACCACGATCCGCCCCGCCCGCAGCCGGGCCAGGCCGCGCCGCAGGACCAGCACCCGCTGCCCGGGCCGCAGCGCCGGGCTCATGCTCGGCCCCGCCACCACGACCACGGACAGCGCGGTGCGCAGCAGCACCAGCCCGGCCACCGGTGCGGCCAGCGCCACCAGGCCGAGTACCAGGAACAGCCGCATCGCTCCGCCTCCTCCGGTCAGCCGGCCGACGGGGCCGGCACGGCGGCGTCCTGGTAACCGGACGCCTGCAGGGTGAACAGCTCCGCGTACGGGCCGCCGCGCGCCATCAGCGCCCGGTGCGTCCCCTCCTCGACCACCCGCCCCGCGCCGAGCACCACGATCCGGTCGGCCTCGCGCACCGTGCTCAGCCGGTGCGAGATCACCAGGCTGCCGGTGCCGCGGCGCAACTCCCGGAGGTTGTCGTGGAGTTGCTGTTCGGCGGCGGCGTCGAGCCCGGCGCTGGGTTCGTCCAGGATCATCAGGTCGGCGTCGCGCCGCATGAACGCCCTTGCCACGGCGAGCCGTTGCCACTCCCCGCCGGACAGCGAGCGGCCCCAGCCGGCGTCCGTGCCCTCCGGCAGGAAGATCCGGCTGAGCAGGGCGCCGTAGCCGCCGTCGAGGCGCTGCACCCGCTCGTGGATGCCGGCCGCGCGGGCGGCGGCGGTGATCCGGTCCGGGTCGTCGAGGTGGGCGAGCCGGCCGAGGCCGATGTTCTCCCCCGCCGTCAGGTCGTAGCGGCAGTAGTCCTGGAAGACGACGCCGATCCGCTGCCGGTACTCGTCGGGCGGGAACTCGCGGATGTCGACGCCGTCCCAGAGGATCCGGCCGCGGTCCGGGTCGTAGAGCCGGCACAGCAGCTTGACCAGGGTGCTCTTGCCCGCGCCGTTGAGGCCGACCAGGGCGGTGACGGCGCCGGCCCGCAGGGTCAGGTCGACGCCCCGCAGGATCCACGGCGCGTCCTGGTGGTAGCGAAACCAGACGTCCTGGAACTCGACGGTGCCGGTGAGCGCGGCGGGCGGGCGCGGGTCGGTGGCCGGGGCGAGGTCGGGCGGGGCCTGGCCGAGCGCCCGGTAGTGGTCGAAGGTGAGGGCGGCCTGGTAGGCGGAGGCGCCGCTGGCGGCGAGCTGGCCGACGCCGGTCTGGATGCCGGCCACCGCGGCCAGGCACATCGAGACCTGGCCGAGCGAGAGTTCGCCGTGCCGGGCGGCGCGCACCGCCCACAGCAGGCCGAGCGCGTAGACGCCGACGCCGAGCAGCGAGGCGGGCAGCCGGCGGGCGAGGTTCTGCCGGTCGGTCCGCTCCTCCGCGCCGTTGACGGCCAGCAGTTCGCGCCGGGCGCGCCCGCGCAGGAAGTCCTGGAGGCCGAAGAGCCGGATCTCCTTCACCGCGTCGACGTCGGCGATCAGGCTGCCGTAGAAGGACTGGCGCCGGCTGCGGGCCATGGTCTCGCCCAGGACGGCGGCCCGGCGGCGGCCGGCCGCCAGCTGGCTGCGCACCAGCGGCAGGGTCAGCAGCAGGGTGAGCAGGCCGAGCAGTGGGCCGACGACGAAGACGGTGCCGAGGAAGCCGAGCACGGTGATCAGCGCCTGGAGGCTGCCGAAGGCCGCGCCGACCAGGATGTCCGGGGCGGCGCCGCCGGCCTGCTGGGCGAGCCGCAGCCGGTCCTGGAACCGCGGGTCCTCGAAGGGGCGCAGCCCGGGCAGCCGGTTGACGGCCTGGAACAGTTCCTCCTGCACCCGCAGTCGGATCGCCCGCCCGGAGCGGGCTCGGGTGTACTCGCTGAGCGCGGGGGCGAGTGCGAGGCCGAGGCTCACCACGATCAGCAGCACGCAGGTGCCGGTCGGCGAGCCGGAGGTCGAGCCGGGTGCGGCACCGCCGAGTTCGTCGAACAGCCGGCTCACCAGCAGGGCGGCGACGGCGGGCAGCAGACCGGCCGTCACCCCGCAGAGCAGCGAGAGCAGCAGCGCCGCCCGGCCGGAGCGCCAGGCCAGCGCGCAGGCGGCCAGGGCCGAGCGCAGGGCCCGGCCGGCCCCGGGCTGCTCGGCGCCGGGGCCGGCGGACCAGGGGGTGCTCATCGCGCGGTGGTCGGGAGGACGAGTTCGCCCGGGGCGAGGTGGTTGGTGATCCGGCCGTCGGCGGCGATGTCGACGTAGCTGGGCCAGCGGACGATCCCGAACGCCTCGGCGGTGGAGCCGGGCAGGGCGCCGGCGGGCTCCACCACCACCCGGGCCACCGGCTCCAGCAGGGTGCGCAGTTCGGCGACCACCGGGCCGCTGCCCTTGACCACGGCCAGCACCTGCCCACGGCCGCCCGGGTAGCCGGTGACCGCCTTGACGAAGTCGGGCGCCTGCTCCAGACAGGGTCCGCAGCTGCCGGAGAAGAAGCCGACCACCGCCGGCGCCCCGGCGAGGTCGGCCCGGGTGACTTCTCCGTCCGTTTCGGACACCGCCCGGAATTCCGGCATCGGGGTGCCGTCGGGAAGTCGGTTCTCGGGCATGGAAACACCGACCCGGACATTTCCGAAGGAGGTCGGCGAACCGTTGTTGTTGATTTTCCGGGCGAGCGCCAGGGTCAGCATCAGATTGAACAGGGAAATGCCACCGATGAGGACGATGAAAAGCGTGGACATTACGGTTTCGCGCCTCGTTCCGGACTAAGGGGGATTCAAGGAGGTAGGGCCCGTTTTCCACCGGGGTACGGCCCCCGGTGCCGGGCGGAGAGCTCGGCGGCCGCGGTTCGGGGCGACGGCTCAGCGGGCCGTCGAGAAGAGCTCGATCAGGGTGTCCGTGGCGATGATCAGGGCGCTCAGGAAGCCGGCGGCCAGCAGCACCACCACCGCCCCGGCCGCGCCCGGGCCGCCGCCGGGGTCGGGGGCGGCGGCCGCGGCGAGGCCCGCCGCGGCGACGCCGAGCAGCACCAGGTTGCGGGCCACGTGCGCCCGGCTGACCGGTACGCCGGAGGCCCCGAAGCAGGGGCAGGAGACGTCGGCGCCCTGCCGCAGCAGCCGGACCAGCACGGCGGCGAAGAGCGTGATCAGTCCGCCGGTCGCGGCGAAGGCCCAGCTGGCGACGGGTGCGGGCACCCAGACCAGCAGGGCGAGGAGGGCCTCGGCGAGCGGCACTGCGATCGCCGCGGCGCCGGTCAGCCGGGGCGGCAGGACGGCCATCGCGCGCAGCGCGGACCGGAAGTCGCGGCGGGCGCGGAGCTTGGCCCAGGCGGAGCGGGCGAACACCACCGCGATGACGGCGCGGCAGCCGAGCAAGAGGTATGCGGTCATGACTCCCCCTCCGCCGGTACCCCCGCCGACGCAGGGCGGGGGCACCGGCGGCCGTGTGTCAGCCGGCCGGATCAGTCGGCCGAGCCGGTCGGGTCAGCAGCCGCCCACGATCGCGTAGGTGATGCAGGTGGGGGCGGCGGCACAGTTCCAGGAGCAGCACTCCCGGACGTAGAGCGTCTCGCCGACGCAGTTGGTGGTGGTGCCGGCCGGGCACTGGCAATACGCGTCGGCGGCCTGCGCCTTGCGTCCGCCGGAAACCGCCCGGTCGACCAGGTTGAGAATCGCCTGAACCATTTTTTCCTCCGCTCGGGAAGGTGGATTGGAGAGGCTGTGCACTTACTCACGAGATCTCGTGGTCCGAAAGCTAACCGACCGTTCGAGAACTTGTCTAGACCAAGTTCGAGGATCATCGAGCTTTGATCCGGAGCAGCGGATTCCCCTTCCGTCGCCCCGCTCCACCCCCACTCCACCCCCACTCCGCCCCCACCCGGACCCCGCCCGACTCCCGCCCCGCCGGACCCTTGACCGGCCCTCCGGGACAGGTCTATACCAGTGGGAGCTCTGGGCAACCACCCCACGCCCCGGGACAGTTCGGCCTGCCCGCGCCACCCCCACCTCCGGCGCGCACGGGCCCTCCCCCACGCACGTTTCCCGGAAAGGCCCCCCGATGCAACGCGTACTTCCCCCACAGCCACGCACCGCACCGACCACCCGCAGATCCCGGGCCGCCCTCGCCGTGGCCGGCGTGCTCGGCCTGGTCGCCGGCGGCTTCGCCGCCCTGGCCGGCACCGGCCCGGCCTCCGCCTCCACCACCGGCGCCGCCGGCACCACCGCCACCGCCGGACTGGGCAGCAACTGGTACGCCTCGGCGCCGTACCTGATGCCCGAGGACAACAGCCCGCCGGACGCCGCCGCCGTGATGGACGCCACCGGCCAGAAGGCCTTCCAGCTGGCCTTCGTCCTCGCCCAGGGCAACAGCTGTTCGCCCGCCTGGGGCGGCACCTCCCCGATCGACTCCGACACCACCATGCCCGCCGTCATCCAGACCGTCCGCGGCAAGGGCGGGGACGTCTCGGTGTCGGTCGGCGGGTACGGCGGCACCAAGCTCGGCCAGGTCTGCGGCACCCCGGAGGCGACCGCCGCCGGGTACCAGCAGGTCATCACCAAGTACGGCCTCAAGGCGATCGACTTCGACCTGGAGGAGCCGGAGTACGAGAACACCGCCGCCATCCACAACGAGATCGGCGCGGCCCGCATCCTCCAGCAGAACAACCCCGGCCTGTACATCTCCATCACCACGGCCGGGACCAACGCGGGCACCGGCTGGTTCGGCACCCAGATGCTCAACGAGGCCAAGTCGGAGGGCTTCACGCCGAACAACTACTCGATCATGCCGTTCGACGGCGGCTTCAACGGCGCCGCGGCGCAGACCGACGCGCTGGTGAAGTTCAACCAGATCCTGCAGACCACCTTCGGCTGGAGCGAGGCCACCGCGTACGCCCACGAGGGCGTGTCGATGATGAACGGCCGCACCGACGCCGCCGAGTACTTCCGCCAGGCCGACTTCCAGAGCGTGCTGGACTTCGCCACGGCGCACGGCCTGGCCCGCTACACCTTCTGGTCGGTCAACCGGGACCGCCAGTGCACCGGGCCGGTGGACCCGGGCCTGTCCGGCTCCTGCTCCAGCGTGGCGCAGAGCGACTGGGACTTCACCAAGTACACCGTGAAGTTCGCCGGGGCGACCCCGCCCACCACCCCGCCGACCACTCCCCCCACCACCCCGCCGACCACGCCCCCGACCACCCCGGGCACCTGCACCGCCCCGGCGTGGAGCCCGAGTACCACGTACACCGCGGGCGCCAAGGTCTCGTACAACGGCCACAACTACCACGCCAAGTGGTGGACGCTGAACGAGGTGCCGAGCGCCAGCGGCCAGTGGGGCGTCTGGGGTGACGACGGCCCCTGCTGACCCCGCCGGAACAGCGGTGAGGGGCGGGCGTCGTGGACGCCCGCCCCTCACCGCGTACCCGGGAATGGCCCCGGGGACGCCCCGGCTCAGTGGCCGGCGATCCGCCCCCGCAGCTCGGCGAGCACCTGCGGCGCCTCGGTCAGGCCGGCCGCCTCGGCGCGGGCGATCGCCGCGGTCAGCCGCTTCACCGCGGCCTTCGGGCGGTCGAGGTCGCCGCCCTCGATCAGCGCGGCCAGCCGGACCGCCTCGGCCCGCAGCGACTCCGGCTGCGGCGCCCCGGCCGGTTCACCCTGCTCGCCGTAGACCTCGACGGCCCGCTCGGCCTCGGCCAGCGCCTCCTCGAAGCGGTCGGCGACGGCCAGGCAGCGCGCCCGGGCGTAGTGCGAACCGCCGCGCAGGTACCAGGCGGTGTACTCCTGCCCGTACCGCTCGGCGGCCTCGCCGAGCGCGTCGGCCTCGGCCAGCAGGGCGAGCGCGGCGTCCAGCCACTCGGGGCCGCCCCGCTCGCGCATCGTGAGCTGGGCCAACTCCCGCAACGTAGCCGCCAGTCGGTCGACCTGCGGGGCCTTCCCGTGCGCCTCCCGGGCCCGCCCGAGGGCGGCCTCGGCGGCCTCCCAGCTGCCCGCCCGGGCCAGCGTCAGGGCGGTCTCGCAGGCGACCATGGTGTGGGTCTCCTGGTCCTCCCAGCCGGCGACCAGTTCGGCCAGCCGCAGGTACTCCTCGGCCGCGTCCCGGTACTCCTCCAGCTCGACCAGGCCCCGGGCGAGGTCCAGCCGGGCCTGGGCGACCATCCGGGCGTCCAGGCCGGCGGTCGAGGCCGAGGCGTCCAGGACGGACTCCAGCACGGCCACCGCGTCGGCGTCCCGGCCGGTGCCGCGCAGCACCTCGGCGAGCTGCAGCCGCACCCGGGCCGCGTCCTCGACCGCCCCGGCGCCCAGCCGGTCGAAGCGCGCGGCGGCCTCGGAAAGCGCCCGGACCGCCCCGCCGAAGTCCTCGACCCCCAGGCTCGCGTGGCCGAGCAGCATGTACGTCGGCGCGTACGGGTAGGCGTCGTCGCCCCAGCGCACGGCCTCGGCCAGCGCCCGGTGGAACACCTCGACCGCCTGGCCGGGCTCGCCGCCCTGGAGCAGCACCTGGCCGAGCAGGCCGAGCACCCGCGGGGTGTGCCAGGGCAGTTCGGCGGCGTCCAACTGGGCCAGCACCTCGCGCAGTTCGGCCGCCGCCTCGGCCGACCGGCCCTGCCGGGCGGCGGCGTCGGCGACGTACTGCCGGGAGGTCGCGGCCCGGCGGGCGGAGCCGAGCTCGACGGCCGCGCGCCGGTAGCCGCCGACGGCCGCCTCGAAGCGCGCGACCGTCCCGGCGGACGGCTCGGGCAGCGCCTCGACCAGGTCGTGGTGGGCGGCGTAGGCGAGCGACTGCAGGACGATCAGGTAGTCGTCGTCCGTCATGGCGCCCGCGGCGTGCAGTTCCCCGGCCCGGGCCAGCGCGGCGTCCAGCGCCGGCCAGTCGGCCACCGCGCCCTCGACCTCGCCGAGTTCGACGACCAGCGTCCGGGTGCGGACCATCAGGGCCGGGCCGGGCAGCCCGGCCTGCTCGAACAGCTCGGCGGCCGCCAGCAGGCCGGCCGCGCCCTCGGCGTGGTCGTCCCGCTGGAGCGCCTCGTGGGCGCGCTGCTCGGCGAGTTCGGCGCGCAGCCGCTCCGGGCCGCCGAGTTCGGCGTGCTCCAGGTGGGTGAAGTCCGGCGCGGCGGCGCGCTCGGCGACCCGCTTCCACAGCCGGTCGCCGTCCGGGTGGCCGAGCAGCTCCAGCTCGCGGGCGCGCAGCACCAGGGCGGCGAAGTCCTCCGGCTCGGCCTCGACGGTGCGCAGCGGGGCGGCGGCGGCCGGGGCCGCGCCGGTCAACTCCGGTGCGGCGACGGCCCGTACGCCCAGCGCCAGCGGCTCGGCCAGCAGCGGCCGGACGGCCAGCCGGGCCCGCCGGGCGGCGCCGACCGTGTCGGTGCCGTTACGGGCGTCGAAGCGGGCGGCCAGGGCGTCGGCCTCGGTGCGCAGGTGGGCGAGCAGGGTGTCGACCGTCCAGCTGCGGCCGGCCGGGCCGCTGACCGCGAGCTCGCCGTGCCCGGCCGCGGCCAGGGCGGCGATCAGCACCTCGACGCCGGTCAGGAAGTCCAGCCGGGCGCCGGGCTCCCCGGTGACCGCGAACAGGTCGCGGTTCTCGGCGAGCAGTTCCAGCCCGCGCGGCTCGTTGCCGGACAGCGCGCAGAACTCGATGTGCCGGGCCACCGCCGCCAGCATGGAGGCCTTGCCGCGGGCGGCCCGGTAGCCGGTGAGGTGGGTGGAGCGGGCCTCGTCGAGCCGGCCCAGCCGCAGCAGCGGCAGCAGCGCGACGGACTGGCTGAGGCACGGCTCCTCGGCGCAGCTGCTGCGGCCGCTCAGCACCGGGGCGAGGGTCTCCAGGGCGCGGGCGTCCTCGCCGAGGTCGAGGAAGTGCCGGGCGCGGGCGCGGGTCTCGCAGGCGTGGCAGTTGCTCAGCTCGGTGCGCGGGCGGGCCGTCCACAGCTCGTAGGCGTCCTGGACCCCGACGCCGGTGTGCCGGGCCAGGTGGTAGCGCTGGGCGTAGTACGGCTGGAGGCCGTGGCCGGCCGCCCGGTAGCGGTCGCGCAGTTCGGTGAGCCAGCGCTCGACGGCGGCCAGCGGAACGTCCGGGTTGTCCCGCAGCGAGCCGGCCACCCACTTGAAGCGCCAGAACACCTGCTGCTCGGCCCAGTCGCCGAAGCCGTCCGGGTCCTGGTCCCACAGCTTGAGGATGCGGGCGAAGACGACCGGGCTCTTGTTGCTCTCGCCGTCGTACTCGTAGGCCTCCATGAGTTCGAGCAGGGCCATCGAGCGGACCTCGGTGTCTTCGAACTGCTCGGCGGCCTCGACGAGTTCCTCGGCCGTGACGGTGCGGGTGCGGCCGTACGGGCGGGCGTCGTTCTCGCGCAGCGCGGCCATCACCGCGGCGGGGGTGTCCAGCATCACGCCTCCTTCGGGCCGTCGTGGTCCGGGCCGGCCGCCTCGTGGCCGAGCATCGCGTGGTCGAGCAGGCTGATGAACGAACGGTTCAGCAGCGCGGACTCGCTGGCCTTGAGCGGGCGGCGGGTCATCAGCACGGCCTGTCCGTACAGCGCCTCGACGGCGGTGACGGCCAGGTCGTGGTCGGTGACTCCGGCGGCGCGGCGCACCAGCGGGTTGAGGTGGTTCAGCACCAGCTGGGCGCGGGGCGCCTCGGCGCGCAGCGAGCCCAGGATGTCCGCCCACAACCCGTCGGCCTCGTCGGCGAGTTGGGCGCGGGTGCGCTCGTGCCGGGCCTCCCGGTTGTCGAGCAGCAGGGCGGGCGCGTTGGTCGGGTGGAAGCTGCGCAGGGCGACGTCGCAGTCGAACCGGCCGACCACCTCGCGGGCGATCGCCAGGAAGGTGGCGGCGGCCAGTTCGGCGGCCGGGTCGACGGTGTCCAGGTGCGCGGTGACGGTGCCCGGGTCGAGGTCGGCGACCGAGACGCCCGGGCGTATCTCGGGCAGCCGGTGCACCAGGTCGCGGTCGTAGGTGTAGCCGCCGTTGACCACGCCGAGCCCGGCCGCACCGGCGACCGGGGCGACCTGGCGGAACTCCTCGACCGTACGGGTCACCAGCACCACCGGGTGGCTGCGGGCGAACTCGTCCAGGGTGACATTGCCGTCGGTGGTCTCGAACGGCAGCCAGGGCAGCATCATCCGCAGCAACTCGTCGTCGTAGCGGGCGAGTTCCTTGACGGCCAGGTGGTGCACGGAGAGGAAGCGGTGCAGCAGCGCCGGGTCGCTCGCGGACAGGCCGGTGAGCCAGTCGCGGATCCGGGCGCCGAGCGCGTCGCGGACGGCGGCCAGCGTCTCGTCGGCGTACAGGCCCTCGCGCGAGGCGGTCGGGCGCAGCCCGTCGGTGTCCACCACGCAGCGGACGAAGAACGCCCAGTCCGGCAGCAGTTCGTCGGCCTGGTCGGAGAGCAGCATGCCCTTGAGGTGCACCCGGTGGCCGTGGCGGCGCGAGGGCGGGGCGGCGTCGGGCAGCACGTACGCGACACCGCGCAGGCCGACCAGCGGGAGGTCCAGCTCGATGGTGTCGAGCGGGACGAAGTCGAAGGTGCTCCGGCAGTACTCGGCGAGCGCGTCGCGCCGGGCCAGCGGGGAGCCGTGCCGCTCGGCCCACGGCGGGGTGCGGTTGACCGGGTGCTCGGTGCCGCCCGCGTCGATCACGGTGACGTCGTGGCGCAGCAGGCTGCCGAAGTCCCGGGCCAGGGTGAGCACCCGGGCGGGGCGGGTCCACTCGGCGGCGTCGGCGCGCGGGGTGAGGGTGACGGTGGTGCCCGGCTCGGGCTTGGCCGAGGCGGGCAGGGTGCGGATGGTGTAGCTGCCGTCCGACAGGCCGCGCCACTCGATGACCGGCGCGTCCGGGCTGCCCGCGTGCCGGGTGACCACGGTGATCTCGTCGGCGACCACGAAGCAGGCCAGCAGGCCGATGCCGAACTGGCCGATGAAGTCGCCGCGGGCCCTGGCCAGGCCGTCGCCGTCCAGCCCGCCGTCGGCGTCGCGCTTGGAGCTGCGGCCGATGGTGGCGAGGAAGGTGTGGACGTCCTGCTCGGTCAGGCCGATGCCGGTGTCGGTGACGGACAGCTCGTCGTCGGCCCGGACGGTGATGGCGGCCGGCGCCCCGGGGTCGAGGGCGCGGCGGGCGGAGATCGCGTCCACCGCGTTCTGCAGCAGCTCGCGCAGGTAGACCCGCGGGCTGGAGTAGAGGTGGTGGGAGAGCAGGTCCACCAGGCCGCGCAGGTCCACCTGGAAGGTGTGCGCACTCGTCGGGTTGTCGGTTGGGGACACCGGAGGCTCTTTCGGTCGCGGAATGCGGAAGGGGTGACGTGCGGGTGACGTACGGGGGTGACGTGCGGGTGACGTACGGGGGCGGCGGCGCGGGTCAGTACCCGGCGCAGCGGTCCCGGTGGGCGCGGAAGGCCGTGACCGGGTCTCCGGCCAGGTAGTGCCAGGGCGACTCGGTGACCAGGCCGTCCAGCGCGTCGAACAGCAGCCGAGCCGTCTTGCGCTGGTCGGCGAGCGAGAAGGCCATCGCGAAGGTGTTGAAGCTCGACTGCCAGCCGCGCTCCGGGACGAAGTCCGGGTGCAGGACGGAGCGGAACGCGGCCTCCTGCAACTCGGCCACCACGGCGGGGCTGGACAGGTGGGCGTGGTCCTCGCCGTCCGGGAGGTCCAGCCAGCGCTCCAGGTGGGCGAGCGCCACCAGCTCGCCCAGCGGGCTGCCCTCGGGGGCGGCCAGCATGGCGGAGCGGGCGAACTCGTGCATGGCCTCGTGCGAGCCGCCCCACTTGGCGCACAGCTGCTGCAGGCGCTGGCGGTGCGAGCCCGGATGCCCGGGCACCCGGCGCACCGCGGCCTCGAAGCGGGCGGTGGCGACCTCCTCGCCGAGCGAGGCGCCGCGCGCGCTGATCTGCAGGAAGTACCAGGGGGCGAGCCAGCCGGGCTCCCGCTCGGCGACCTCCAGCAGCTGCTCCTCGGCGACGTCCAGCCGCTGGTGGAACAGCTTCCACTGCTCCTCGCTGACGTGCTTGGCCCGGGCGCGGCTGCGCGCCTCCCAGGCCCAGGTGACGTGCCGGGCGCCGGAGAGCAGCAGCGGCAGCGCGTCGCCCGGGGCGTCCGCCACCGCGCGGGCCGTCCACTGCTCGACCCCGGGGACGTCGGAGACCGCGCCGACCAGGAAGGTCAGCTCGGCGCCGGTCGCGGCGGCCAGCGCGGGGCGCAGCGCCGTCCAGTCCCCGGCGGCGGCCTGCCCGAGCAGCAGCCGTACGGACTCGTCGCCGTACGCCGGGTCGAGCCGAGGCGCGGGCCCCCGGTCGGCCGCCGGCGCCTCGGCGGCCCGCCTGCCCAGCCCGAGCCCGAACCCGCGGCGACCGGCCCGGTCCTGCGCGCCGGGCTCGCCCTCCCCGCCCGAGCGGCGTCGGAACAGCGGCATGTGTGTGGCCCCCTCGAACATCATCGGCATCTATCGCACGGCCGCACAGTGACCGCCCCAGGTGAGTACATATCACGGCCGACCGACATCCGTTTGCCCAGCCCAGCGCGGCCCGGGGCCGGGGGCGGCGGAGCCCGGGAACGGGTGACATATTGCTGCCTGACAGTTTTCTGACAGCGGGCTCGGTGCCGCCCGCGTCGACGATCCGTCAGGCTGGGTCACGTGCACGCCATTCGCTTCCACCTCCGCGCCCCCGACCGCCCCGACCGCCCGGTCCCGCACCCGCCCTCCCCCGAGGCCGTCCGGGACGGGCTGGCCCGCGGCCTGCCCGCCGGGGCCCGGATCGAGCACGCCCGGATCCTGGTCGGGCCGGACGCGGTGGACGGCATCGCCTTCGTCCTCGCCGACGGCCTGCTCGCCGCCGAGGCCGCCCTCACCGTCGCCTGCGCCGCCGCGACCGGTCCGGCCGGCCCGCTCTCGGGCTGGCTGGTGCCCCACTGCGCCCTGGACACCCTGCTCGCCCTCGGCCTCCACGAACTGCCCGCCTGCCCGTGACACCCGGGGCCTGGCCGTGCGACCCGGGCCCTGCCCGTAAGCCCCGAGGCGGGCCGGTGGGACCCGGGGCGGGGCGGTTCGTGTGCAGGGCGGTCGCTATCTTGAGGGGTCACGGACAGCCGTAAGGGAGTGGGCGCATGGGGATGGGTGGTCGGCGGGTCACCGCCGTGGTGGCGGCCGGACTGTTGGCCGGCGTGCTGGCGGGGTGTTCGTCCGGGGGATCGGAGCCGGGCAAGGGGGCCGCGGCGGCGCCCGGTTCGGCGGTGGCGAGCGGTGCCGTCCCGAGTGGTGCGGCGTCGGCTACGGGTGGCACGGCTACGGGTGGCACCGCGACGACGGCCGGGGCTCCCTCGCCCGGTGGGTCCGCCGGGGCTTCGGCGCCCGCGGCCGGCTCGGGCGGCGGGGTGACGGCACCGCCGGCGGCGGCGCCCAGCGCGGACCTGGAGGCTCCGCTGCTGGACGACAAGGTGGTCGGGCAGGTGCTGCCGGACGCCAAGGCGATGGCCGGGTGGCAGGAGGAGAAGCGCAAGGTCGACACCGCCGACCACGCCGTGACCTGCACGGCCTCGGCGCCGTGCAGCGGCAAGCCGCTCAGTGCGTCGGTCCGGTTCTCCTCGGGAGACCTGGTGACCCGCTTCCTGGTGGAGACCCTGCCCAGTCGGGACGCCGCGAAGAGCCGGGCGAAGGAGACGTTCGCCTCCTACCCGGTCGGGCCGTTCAAGAAGGTCGAGGCTCCGGCGGTGGGCAGCGAGAGCCAGGCCTTCGTCGGGCCGCTGGCGGACGGTGACGGGGTGAGCGTCGTGGTGCGCTCGGGCACCGTGGTGGCGAGCGTGACCACCGAGGGCGGGCCGGTGGACCTGCCCGCCGCCCGGCGGTTCGCCGTGATGCTGGTCAACCGCATCGAGCAGGCCCAGTCGGGCAAGGTCCCGGACGCGGGCCTGGCCGGCGCCTGACCGCCCCTCCCCGCACCGGGGCCCCGACGCCGACGGGGCGGCGACCCGAAGGTCACCGCCCCGCCGCGAGGTCCCGCCCGACGGATCAGCCCGCCGACACCGGGAAGGTCGGGTACTCGACACCCGAGATGTACTGCACGACCCGGACGACCTGGCACGAGTAGCCGAACTCGTTGTCGTACCACAGGTAGAGGATCGCGTTGTCGCCGTCGACCTTGGTCGCACCGGCGTCCACGATCGAGGCGTGGCGCGACCCGATGAAGTCGCTGGACACCGCGTCGGGCGAGTCGGTGAAGTCGATCTGCCGCTTGAGCGGCGAGGTCAGCGAGATCTCGCGCAGGTGGTCCAGGACCTCCTCGCGGGTGGTCTCCCGCTTGAGCTGGAGGTTCAGGATCGCGATGGACACGTCCGGGACGGGCACCCGGATCGAGCTGCCGGTGATCTTCGCCTTGAGGTCCGGCAGCGCCTTGGCGACGGCCGAGGCGGCACCGGTCTCGGTGATCACCATGTTCAGCGGCGCCGAGCGGCCGCGACGGTCGGCCTTGTGGTAGTTGTCCAGCAGGTTCTGGTCGTTGGTGAACGAGTGGACGGTCTCGACGTGGCCGCGCACGACGCCGTACTCGTCCTCCATCGCCTTGAGCGGCGGGACGATCGCGTTGGTGGTGCAGGAGGCGCAGGAGATGATCTGCTCGTCCGGCTTGATCATGTCGTGGTTGACGCCGTGCACGATGTTCGGCACGTCGCCCTTGCCCGGGGCGGTCAGCACGACCTTGGCGATGCCGGGGCGCAGGTGCTTGGACAAGCCCTCGCGGTCACGCCAGCGACCGGTGTTGTCGATCAGGATCGCGTCCTTGATCCCGTACTCCGTGTAGTCGACCTCGCTCGGGTCGTTGGAGTAGATCACCGTGATCTCGTTGCCGTTGACGACGATCTTGTTGTTCGCCTCGTCGACGGTGATCGTGCCCTGGAACTGGCCGTGGATCGAGTCCCGGCGCAGCAGCGAGGCGCGCTTGACCAGGTCGTCGCCGCCGCCGTTGCGCACGACGATGGCCTTGAGCCGCAGGCCGTTGCCCGAGGCCTTCTCGATCAGCAGCCGCGCGACCAGCCGGCCGATGCGGCCGAACCCGTACAGCACGACGTCCTGCGCGGACCGGCGCTCCAGCTTGTTCGCACCGGTGGCACCGGCGACGGCCTGAGCGGTGAACTCCGCCACCGACAGGCCCCGGTCGTCCGCCCGGTAGGCCGAGGCGAGCATCGCCAGGTCGATCTGCGAGGGGCCGAGGTCCAGGGTGGTCAGCGCGTCCAGGAACGGCATCGTCTCGGTGACCGAGAGCTCCTCGCCGGCTATCTGCCGGGCGAAGCGGTGCGTCTTGAGGATGCTGACCACCGACTTGTTCACCAGGGAACGGCTGTGGAGCAGGACGGTGACGTCCTTCTCCCGGTGCAGTCGCCCGATGATCGGGATCATCGACTCCGCGATCTCCTCGCGGTTCTTCCAGTCCGTGAACACGTCGTCGTTGACAGTCACAAGTCCATCTTTCGAGCTGAGGGTGTTGCCCACATGGTAGCTTCGCCCGCTTCCGGCCCGACCGCCGGTCCCTCCCCGGCCCCTCCAGCCCACCTCTCCCACCTGCGCTTTCCCCTACCTCCCCGCCCCCGAAGGTGATCACCGCCACCCCCAAGTGCCCCAGTAGAGTGGGCGCACCGAAGATCCGGACGAGGCGCGAGGGGGCCCGGGTGGCGACGTTGGGGATGCACCGGGACTTCCTGATGGAGTTCGCGGCGCTGGAGCGCTCGGTGCAGCGGCGGGTCTTCGAGACCTTTGAGAAGTTCACCGGGGCCACCCACGCCGGCGCGCACCTGGAGAAGCTCACCCACCAGCGGGACCCGCGGATCCGGACGATCCGGATCACCGACTTCTGGCGCGGGGTCGTCCTCAAGGCCGACCGGGGCGACGGCTACCTGCTGCTCAAGGTGCTCCCCCACGACAAGGCCAACGACTGGGCGCTCAAGCACCGCGCCTCGGTGAACGCCGCCACCCAGGGCGTCGAGATCCGCAACGACGTCGCCCTGGAGCGCGCCTCCGCCTCGCTGCGGGCCCGGGCCTCGGACGAGCCCCAGCGGCTGTTCGCCGACCGCTCCGACAAGGTCCTGCGCAGCCTGGGCATCGAGGAGGAGATCCTGCCGATCATCCGGCTGCTGCCCGACGAGGCGCACCTGGAGGCGCTCCACCGGGTCCTGCCGGAGCAGCAGTTCGACGTGCTGGTCGGGCTGGCCAGCGGGATGGAACCGGCCGAGATCGACCGCGAGATCGTCCAGGCGTACGCGCGGGCGGCGGACCCGGTGGGCACCGGGCGGCCCGGGGACGAACTGGTGTCGGCGATGGCCCACGCCCGCGGCCGGGTCGCCCTGGTGTCCGGGCCCGAGGAGCTCCAGGAGATCCTGGAGCGCCCCTTCGACGCCTGGCGGATCTTCCTGCACCCGGCCCAGTACCGGATCGCCTACCGGGGTTCGTACCAGGGCCCGGCCCGGGTCACCGGCGGCCCCGGGACGGGCAAGACCGTGGTCGCCCTGCACCGGGCCTACCACCTGGCCCGCCGGCTGCCCGCCGACGCCCCCGACGGATCGGTGCTGCTCACCACCTACACCAAGGACCTGGCCGCCGAACTGGAGCGCTGCCTGGGCCTGTTGATCACCGACGGGCGGATCCGGGCCAAGGTCCGGGTGGTCACCGTCGACGCCCTGGCGAACGAGGTGCTGCGCCGCTCGCTCGGCGGCGCCCCGTTGAAGATCCTGTTCAACCAGCGTGCGGTGCTGGCCCGTTGGCGCCGGGTCGGGCAGCGGCTCGGGGTCGACTTCACCGACGTCTTCCTGGACCAGGAGTGGCGCCAGGTCGTCCTGGCCCAGGCGATCGAGAGCCCGGAGCAGTACCTCAAGGCCCCGCGGACCGGCCGGGGCACCGCGCTCGGCCCGCTGCAACGGGCCCAACTGTGGCGCACGGTGGCCGCGTTCGAGGAGGAGCTGCGGCAGAGCGGGGAGCGGACCTTCCTCCAGGTCTGCGCGCACGCCGCCCGGGCCCTCGACGAACGGGGCGAACGCCCGTTCCGGCACGTGGTGGTCGACGAGGCGCAGGACCTGCACCCCGCGCAGTGGCGCTTCCTGCGCGCGCTCGCCGCCCCCGGACCGGACGACCTGTTCCTCGCCGGCGACCCCCACCAGCGGATCTACGGCAACAAGGTCTCGCTGCGCTCGCTCGGCATCCAGGTCGTCGGCCGGTCCTCCCGGCTGCGCGTCAACTACCGCACCACGCACGAGATCCTGAGCTGGGCCGCCTCGCTGCTCACCGGCGAGCGGCCGGACGACCTGGACGGCGGCGAGGAGTCGCTGGTCGGCTACCACTCGACCCTGCACGGCGCGCAGCCCGAGGCGCACGGCCACGCCGACCAGGCCGCGGAACTCCGGGCCCTGGTCGCCCGGATCGGGGCGTGGACCGCCTCGGGGGTCGGCCCGGAGGACATCGGCGTCGCCACCCGCACCGCCCAGCTCGGCCGCGACACGGCCCGGGCACTGGAGCAGGCCGGCATCCCGGCCCACCTGCTCGGCAGCGCGCCGGCCCCCGGCGTGCGGATCGGCACCATGCACCGGATGAAGGGGCTGGAGTTCCGCTGCGTCGCCGTGGTGGGCGTCGGCGACGCCATGGTGCCCAACGGCAACGCGCTCACCCCGGAGGACACCGACCCGCAGCAGCACCGGGAGGACCTCAACGGGGAGCTGAACCTGCTGTTCGTGGCCTGCACCCGCGCCCGCGAGGCCCTCTCCGTCTCCTGGCACGGCGCCCCCAGCCGCTTCCTCGAACCGGTCGTCCCGACCGGACCGGTCGCACTGGCCGAACAGGTGGCCCTGGCCGAGCCGGTCGCCCTGGCCGAGCCGCTCGCCCGCTGACGCACGGCCCGGCCCGGCCGAGGATTTGCCGGGGGTTCGGCGGGGTGGGGTAATGAGAGGCGACCGGTGTTTGGGTGTTCCCTCAGAGACCCGGGAGCGTGCGATGAGCGGTGGGCCGGAACCGATCAGTGCCGAGGGGCTGCGTGCCGTGCAGGAGGAGTTGGCGCAGCTGCGGGCGGAGCGGGGGGAGGTGGCGGCGACCCTGCGCGGGGAGGATCCGGTGGGGGACCGCGCGGACGCGGCGGACGAGTTGCAGCGGGCTTCGGACGTGACGCGGCTGGACCGGCGGATCGCCGAGCTGGAGGGGCGGCTGCGGGAGGCCGAGGCGGCCGGGCCGCCGTCCACGGACGTGATCGGGGTGGGCTCGACGGTCACCGTGCGGTTCTCGGACGGCGAGGAGGAGACCGTCGAGATCTCCGAGCTGGCCGAGGAACGCGAGCTGACCCTGGTGACGTACGACAGCCCGCTCGGCAAGGCGCTGCTGGGCCGTCACGCCGGGGAGACGGTGAGCTACGAGACACCCGGCGGTGCGGCGAGCGCGGTCGTGCTGGCGGTGGGGGACGGCGGCTAGCCGGGGCTCAGGGCCCGTCCCGTTCGATCGGCCGCGCCGATCGGACGACTGGCACCACCTCTTTGACCTGCGACGATGCCGGACAGGACACTGGACGGGCGGCCCGCCGCCGCCGGATTCCCCGTCCGAGCGAACCCGTCCGAGGAGACCCCGCACGTGCGCACCGCCCGCTGGACACCGGCCGCGGCCGCCGTGGCGGTCGCCGCCTGGGGCGCGAACCAGTTCACCGCGCTGGCGAGCGTCTACCGGGTGCACACCGACTGGTCGCCGGTGTCGCTGGCCGCGATGTTCTCGGTGTACCTGGTCGGGCTGGTGCCCGGGCTGCTGCTGGGCGGCCCGGCCGCGGACCGGTACGGGCGCCGACGCACGGTGCGGGCCGGGCTCGCCCTGTCGGCGGCCGCCAGCGCGCTGTTGGCCCTGGCGGACGAGCCCACCGGGTACGTCGCCCGGCTGGCGACCGGCTTCGCGGCCGGGCTGGTGTTCCTGGCCGGGACGACCTGGCTACGGGAGCTCTCCGGCCCCGGGACGTCCCCGGTGGCCTCCGCGCGCCGCGCGATGTACGCCACCGGGATCGGCTTCTCGGCCGGTGCGCTGGCCTCCGGCGTCCTCTCGGAGTGGCTGCCCGATCCGACGGCCGTGCCCTGCCTCGCCCATGCCGCGGCCTGTCTGCTGGTCCTGCGGGCCACCGGCCGGCTCCCGGACACGGCCGCGGTGCGCCGCCCGGCCCGGCCCTCGGAACACCACCGCGCGGCGGTGCGGCACCCCCGGTTCCGCTACGTCGTGCTGCCCGCCAGCCCCGCCGTGCTGGGCGCCGCGACCGTCGGCTACGTGGTGCTGCCGCCGCTGGTCGCCCACCATCTGCCGGGCTACGCACCGCTGTTCAGCGGTCTGGTGGCGGCCCTGACGCTCGCCATGGGGGTGCTCGCCCAGCCCTTCGCGGCCCGGCTGGACGACGCGGGCAGCGCCCGGGCCACCCTCACCGCGATGGCGACGGTGATCGCCGGACTGCTGCTCGGCGCGCTGGCCGCCGACCGCGACTCGGTGGGACTGGTACTGGCCGCCGCGGTCGTGCTCGGCACCGGGTACGGGCTCACCCTCGGCGCGGGCCTGCACGAGGTGGAGCGGCTCACCGCCCCGAGCGCCGACGCCGGGCGCGGCCCCGCCGGACCGACCTCCGCCGCGCTCTACCAGAGCACCACCTCCAGCGGCTTCCTCACCCCGCTGCTGCTGGCCGGTACGGCCGGGCGCGCCTCCTACCCGGCGCTGCTGGTCGGCATGGCCGGGGTGGGCCTGCTCTGCCTGGCGGTCACCGGCGTCCACAGCCGCCGCCACCTGCCCGACCCCGGCAGCCCGCCCGGCCCGGAAACGCGCGAGGATTCATCCGTACAGACCTGACCGACCGCGCGGCCGACCCGCGACCCACCCGAGGAGCCGACGACCATGGGCCGAGTGACCGTACCCCGCAGGGTCCTGCGGCTGCGCAAGGGCGTGCCCTCGCACCGCCCCGACACCCTGGCCGCCGAGGAGCCGATGGAGATCCGGGTCGGCGGCCGTCCGCTGACGGTGACCATGCGCACCCCCGGCAGCGACTTCGACCTCGCGGCCGGCTTCCTGGTCAGCGAGGGCGTGCTGCACGCCGCCGACCACCTGGCCGGGATCCGCTACTGCGCCGGGGCCACCGCCGACGGCGGCAACACCTACAACGTGGTGGACGTGGCGCTCGCGGCCGGTGTGCCGGCCCCGGACGCCTCGCTGGAGCGCAACTTCTACACCACCTCCTCCTGCGGCCTGTGCGGCAAGGCCAGCCTGGACGCGGTGCGCACCACCGCGCCGTGGAGCGTCGCGGCGGACGGGCTGCGGATCACCCCCGCACTGCTGACCGCGCTGCCCGACCGGCTGCGCGCCGCCCAGAAGGTCTTCGACAGCACCGGCGGCCTGCACGCGGCCGGACTGTTCGACGCGCAGGGCCGGCTGCTCTGCCTGCGCGAGGACGTGGGGCGGCACAACGCGGTGGACAAGGTGGTCGGCCACGCGCTGCGCGAGGGCCTGCTGCCGGCCCGGGGCACGGTGCTGATGGTCAGCGGCCGGGCCTCCTTCGAGCTGGTGCAGAAGGCGGTGATGGCCGGCATCCCGGCGCTCGCCGCCGTCTCCGCGCCGTCCTCGCTGGCGGTGGACCTGGCCGAGGAGAGCGGGCTGACCCTGGTCGGCTTCCTGCGCGGCGACTCGATGAACGTGTACACCCGCACCGACCGGATCGACCTGACCGAGCCGGCCGACCTGACCGACCCGACCGGGCTCCCCGACGAAACCGAAACCGCCGACGAAACCGAGGCCGAGGCCGGGACCGCCGCCGAGGCCGAGTAGATGCTGTTCCGCCAGCTCGAGTACCTGGTCGCCCTCGCCCGCGAGCGGCACTTCGCCCGCGCCGCCCAGGCCTGCCAGGTCTCCCAGCCGGCGCTGTCCGAGGCGCTGCGCAAGCTGGAGGACGAACTGGGGGTGCTGCTGGTGCGGCGCGGCCGGGCGTACCAGGGCCTGACCCCCGAGGGCGAGCGGATCGTACGGTGGGCCCAGCGCATCCTGGCCGACCGGGACGCCCTGCGGGACGAGGTGGACGCGCTGCGCACCGGGCTGAGCGGACGGCTGCGGATCGGCTCGGTGCCGACCGCCTCGGGCGCCGTCCCGCTGCTCACCGGCCCGTTCTGCACCGCCCACCCACTGGCCGCCGTGGAGCTGACCACCGACCTGCCCGCCGACGAACTCCTGCGCCGGGTACGGAACTTCGAGATCGACGCGGGCCTCGGCTACCTCCCGGAGCAGGGCGCCGAGGGCGTGCGCAGCCTCCCGCTCTACGAGGAGCGGTACGTCCTGCTGACCGGCCCCGCCGACGGTCTCGCCGGGCGGCCGCACGCCACCTGGACGGAGGCCTCCCGGCTGCCGCTGTGCCTGCTGCACCCGGGCATGCAGGGCCGCCGGGTGCTGGACGGGGTGTTCGCGGGCCTCGGACTGGCACCGGCACCCCGGGTGGAGACCGACTCGGTGGGTTCGCTGTTCGCGCACGTGCGCACCGGCCACTGGGCGAGCGTGGTGCCGTACGCCTGGCTGCACGTCTTCGGGGTGCCGCCCGGGATGCGGGCCGTCCCGCTGGTGGAGCCGGTGCACAGCACGCCGATCGGGCTGCTGACCGCGGACCGGGAGCCGGGGTCGGTGATGGCCCGCGCCCTGCGGGAGGTGGCCCGGCGGACGGACCTGGCCGGGGTGCTGGGCGCCCTGCCGGACCCGTAGCGGTTCGACGCGCGGGGGCCGTAGCGGCTCGACGCGCGGGGGCCGACGGCCCGGCGTAGCGTCGAGCCGGGCCCGTGAGGCCCCCACCCGCGCGACGGAAGGCGACCACCGTGACCACCTCCGACGATGCCGTCGACGGCGCCCGCCCCGAGCCGGAGGAGGTCGGCCCCACCCCCGCCGCGCCGCCCCGCTACGCGCCGTACCACCACCCCGCCGCCGGCTGGGGCGCGGCGAAGAGCGTCACCCGCTTCCTGGCCCGCGAGGGGGCGTACCTGGACGGCCCGCGCGCGGTCATGCGGATGAACCACGAGAACACCGGCTTCGACTGCCCGGGCTGCGCCTGGCCGGACGACACCAAGGGCCTGCACCTGGACATCTGCGAGAACGGCATCAAGCACGTCACCTGGGAGATGACCCGCAAGCGGGTCGGCCGGGAGTTCTTCGCCGCGCACTCGGTGACCGAGCTGTCCGAGTGGAGCGACTTCGCCCTGGAGGACCAGGGCCGGCTCACCGAGCCGATGGTCTACGACCCGGAGACCGACCACTACGTGCCGATCGGCTGGAAGGACGCGTTCGCCCTGGCCGGCCGCACCCTGCGGGGGCTGGACGACCCGAACCGGGCGGCGTTCTACACCTCCGGACGGCTCGGCAACGAGGCGACCTTCCTGTACCAGCTGATGGCCCGCGAGCTGGGCACCAACAACCTCCCCGACTGCTCCAACATGTGCCACGAGGCCAGCGGACGGGCCCTCCAGGCGGCACTGGGCACCGGAAAGGGGACGGTCGACCTCAAGGACTGGGAGGTCACCGACGCGCTGTTCATCCTGGGCGTCAACGCGGCCTCCAACGCGCCCCGGATGCTCACCTCGCTCGCCGAGGCCTTCAAGCGCGGCGCGCAGATCGTGCACGTCAACCCGCTGGTCGAGGCGGCGGCGACCCGGACGATCATCCCGCACGACTTCACCGACATGGCGCTGAACCGGGCGACCCGCACCAGCACGCTCAACCTCCAGCCGCGGATCGGCGGCGACATGGCGCTGCTGCGCGGCATGGCGAAGGCGCTCCTGGAGCAGTCGGCGGCCGACGACGGGGCGTTGGACCGGCTGTTCATCGAGCGGCACACCAGCGGGTTCGCGGACTACCGGCGCGTCTGCGAGGAGATGCCCTGGGCGGAGCTGGAGCGCCAGAGCGGGCTGGCCCGGGCGGAGATCCTCAAGGCGGCGCGGGTCTACCGCGAGGCGGACCGCTCGATCTTCAGCTGGTGCCTGGGCGTCACCCAGCACGAGCACGGGGTGGACACCGTGCGGGAGATCGTCAACCTGCTGCTGCTGCGCGGCAACCTGGGCCGGGAGGGGGCCGGGCCCTCGCCGGTGCGCGGGCACAGCAACGTCCAGGGCAACCGCACCTGCGGGATCGACCACCGGCCGTCCGACGCCTTCCTGGACCGGCTCGGCGCGGTCTGCCGGATCGACCCGCCGCGCGCCCACGGCCTGGACACGGTCGGGACGATCGAGGCGATGCGGCGCGGCGAGGTGACCGTCTTCGTCGGCATGGGCGGCAACTTCGCGCTCGCCGCCCCGGACTCCCCCTACACCTACCAGGCCCTGCGCGCCTGCGAGTTGACCGTCCAGGTGAGCACCAAGCTGAACCGCAGCCACCTGGTGCACGGCCGCCGGGCGCTGATCCTGCCGTGCCTGGGGCGGACCGAGAAGGACCACCAGCGCGCCGGGGTGCAGTCCACCTCGGTCGAGGACTCGATGAGCATGGTGCACCTGTCGGTCGGCATGAAGCGCCCGGCCTCGCCGCACCTGCTCTCCGAGCCCGCGATCGTCGCCGGGATGGCCCGCGCGGCCCTGCCGGACAGCCCCACCCCGTGGGAGTGGTACATCGAGGACTACGACCGGATCCGCGACACCATGGCCGAAGTGCTGGACGGCTTCGAGGACTTCAACCGCCGGGTGCGGCTGCCGCTGGGCTTCCGGATCAAGCAGCCCGCCCGCGAGCTGGTCTTCCTCACCCCCTCCGGCAAGGCCGAGTTCTCCGCCGCCGCGCTGCCCGACGTCGTCCCCGCGCCGGGCACCCTGGCGCTCGGCACGATGCGCTCGCACGACCAGTGGAACACCACCATCTACTCGGACAACGACCGCTACCGGGGCGTGAAGAACCTGCGCACCCTGGTCTTCCTCAACCCGGACGACATGCGCGAGCGCGGCATCGCCGAGTTCGACCCGGTGGACATCACCAGCACCGCCCGGGACGGCTCCACCCGCTCGGTGCACGGCTACCTGGCCGTCCCGTACGACATCCCGCGCGGCTGCGCGGCCGGCTACATGCCGGAGCTGAACGTGCTGTGCGCGATCGGCGACCACAGCACCCAGAGCGACCAGCCGATCATGAAGCACCTCAAGGTGACCGTCACCAGGGCCTGACCGTCACCAGGCCCGAGGAGTGGCTACTCCGAGGGCTGGGGCGTCCAGCGGTGCAGGCCCTTGCGGTCGTAGTAGCGGGTCATCCCGAAGCCGAAGGCCAGGGCCAGCGCCGCCCCGACAGCGATCATGACCCAGCCGCGGGCCAGCCCGGCGTCCGAGCGGGCGTCGAAGAAGAGGATCGCCCGGATGCCGTCGCTCAGCTGCCGCATCGGCTCGAAGACCGCCAGGAAGCGGTAGAAGCCGGGCACCGCCTGGAGCGGGACGGTCGCCCCGGAGGACGGCAGGGCGAGCGCGATGAACACGAACATGGACACCAGCTGCCCGATCCCGCCGAACGCGGCGTTGATCGCCTGCACGCCGAGGCCGACGGCCAGGCTGGCGCAGTAGGCGAACACCCAGAGCAGCGCCTGGTGCGGGGCGTCCATGCCGAGGATCCCGACCGCGCAGAGCAGCACCAGGGAGGTGGTGACCAGCATGATCCCGGCGGTCATCAGCATCTTGAGCAGCAGGGTCTGGGTGCGGCTGATCGGGACGGTCGGGCGGCGGGTGTGCCAGGGGCCGATCTCGCTGTCGCTGTAGCCGAGCGCGGTGTCGACGCCGTTGTGGATGATGTTGCCGCCGATGAAGCCGGTCAGCACGGCGAGCAGGGTGAAGTAGAAGGCGCTCAGCCCGAGGCCGCTGTGGCTGCCGATCGGGTGGCCGACCACGGTGGTGACGGCGAACGGGTCGGCGAGCAGCAGCCGAGCGGTGGCGCCGGTGTCCGGGCCCTGGGTGCCCGGGCCGCCCTGGGCCGGTACGGCGGCCAGCAGCCGCTGCCCGGCCGCGACCGAGGCCTGGTGGGCGGCGTTCTGGGCGATCTGGGCGGCGATCGAGGAGCCGAGGCTGCCCAGGCCGGGGTTGGTGAGGACGGTGAGGGTGGGCCGGTGGGTGGCCCCGCCGGTGGCGAGCGCGGTGACGGTGGCGGTGAAGTCGGCGGGGACGAGCAGCACGCCGTAGACCTTGCCGGCGGCGAGCAGGTCGCGGGCGCCCGCGTCGTCGGTCTGGCGCCAGTGGACGGTGTCGTCCGGGGTCCCGGCCACCACGGCGCGGGCCAGCTGGGTGCCGAGGTTGACCGGCTGGCCGGGCGGGGGCGGGGCCTGGTCGGCGTTCACCAGGGCGATCGGCAGCCGGTGCAGGTGACCGCTCGGGTTGACGATGCCGCCCAGGTAGAGCAGCGAGAGCAGTGCGGCCACCAGGGCGCACAGCACACCGGGGAAGAGCCAGAGCTTCGGGCGCCGGGCGAGCGCCAGCGCCCTCGCTCGCCGGGGAGCCCCCGGAGGTCCTGCGGTCTGGGAGCCTGCGGTCGCCATGCCACCCCTCAGCTGCGTGTGCGGGTACGGATCCGGCGGGAAGTCGTTCCGTCGTCACGTCGCGCCCAAACCCGCGTCACCCGGACGGCTGTCACGCCTCGCCAAAGGTAAAGGTTCTACCAAGTACGCAAGTATCGCGCTCTCGCCGGTCTATGCTTCTGGAGGTTTGAAGAAGGCACCTCGTTCGGTGAGGCTTCTTCACGGACACAGGCCACTGATCCGACGACGTCGAGAGACGCCCAGGGTTAGGACAGATCTTCCCGACCTAAGGGTTGATCCGAAGTGGCTTCCGGCCCGGGCGGGTCGGACACGCCGTGGAGTGCCAAAGCTCTGACGAGTTGGGGTGAACCGGTGGCCGTTCCGCGCGCCGGCGAACTCCTTGCCGCGTCGATGACACGCACCACGGGGTGCGCCGACCGGGAGGAGGCGAGAGACATGGATTGCAGTAGTCCGGGCCACAGTAGCCCCCGCCCCCGCCTGTCCTCGTACACCTCCGGCATGCGGTAACAACCTTCCCTGCGCGCACATCAGACGGTGCGTCAGCACTGCGTCCGACAACACGTCCGCACTGCTCACCCCCGCACGCGGCTTCGCCGTGCCCGCCCGCAGGACTTTCGCTGCTGCGCGCCCCCATCACCCCGCCTGTCCCGGGGTCCACGGGAGGAACGTCATGACCACCAACGCCACACTCAACTCCACAGTCCCGCAGCCGCGTTCGGCCGTGCTGGACGACGCCCACGTCGGCGACATCAAGGGTGCGCTCGGCACCATCCGGCTCGACGACGACGCGCCGCGCCACGGCCTGTCGGCGAGACTCAGGACCCTGCTGGCGATCGTCGGCCCCGGCCTGATCGTGATGGTCGGCGACAACGACGCGGGCGCCTTCTCCACCTACGGCCAGGCCGGCCAGAACTACGGCACCCAGCTGCTGTGGACACTGCTGATGCTGGTGCCCGTGCTCTACGTCAACCAGGAGATGGTGCTGCGCCTGGGCGCGGTCACCGGCGTCGGCCACGCCCGGCTGATCCTGGAGCGGTTCGGCAGGTTCTGGGGCGCGTTCAGCGTCATCGACCTCTTCCTGCTCAACGCCCTCACCCTGGTCACCGAGTTCATCGGCGTCACGCTCGCGGCCGGCTACCTGGGCCTGCCCAAGGCCGCCTCGGTGGTGCTGGCGGCGGCGATCATCATCGCCTCGGCCTTCACCGGCTCCTTCCAGCGCTTCGAGCGGGTCGCGGTGACCCTCTGCATCGGCTCGCTGCTGCTGGTGCCGATCTACTTCATGGTCCACCCGAAGACCTCGCAGCTGGCCCACGACTTCGTGGTACCGCAGATGCCGGGCGGCGCGGGCGAGTTGGCCGCGGTCATGCTGGTCATCATCTCGATCGTCGGCACCACCGTCGCCCCCCTGGCAGCTGTTCTTCCAGCAGTCGTACGTCATCGACAAGCGGATCACCCCGCGCTTCATGAAGTACGAGAAGGCCGACCTCTGGATCGGCATCGCGATCGTGATCATCGGCGCCGCCGCCATGATGGGCTTCACCGCCGCCGCCTTCGCCGGCACCGACGGCTTCGGCCAGTTCTCCGACGCCGGTGCCGTCGCCAAGGGCATCGAGGACAAGGCCGGCCACCTGGCGGGCGTGCTGTTCGCCATCGCCCTGCTGGACGCCTCGATCATCGGCGCCTTCGCCGTCTCGCTCTCCACCGCGTACGCCATCGGCGACGTCCTCGGCATCAAGCACTCCCTGCACCGCGGGGTCAAGGGCGCCAAGGGGTTCTACGGCGTCTACGCGGGCCTGGTGATCGCGGCGGCCGCCATCACCCTGCTGTCCACCGGGTACCTGCAGGGCCTGATGACCCAGTTCGTCCAGGTGCTGGCCGGGGTGCTGCTGCCCTCCGCCACCGTCTTCCTGCTGCTGCTCTGCAACGACAAGGCCGTGCTCGGCCCCTGGGTGAACGGTCCCAGGACCAACGCCTTCACCGCCGCCGTGGTCGGCGTCCTGGTCACCCTCTCGCTGATCCTCACCGCGGCCGTCGTCTGGCCGGAGATCAGCTCGGACGCGATCCTGCGGATCATGGCCGGCTGCGGGGTGGCGGGCGTCCTGGTCGCCGGATACTCCTTCCTCTCCGGCCGCCGCGGCACCAAGGAGGACCCCATCGACCGCACCGGCCGGGAGAACTGGCGGATGCCCCCGCTGGAGACCCTGGAGAAGCCGGTGATGTCCACCGTCCGCAAGATCGGCATGGGCGCCCTGCGGGCCTACCTGCTGGTCGCGATGGTGATGGTGATCGTCAAGATCGTGCAGACCGCGCTGAACCACTGACCTGAGCCACCCCACTGACCGGGCCCTCGCCTCCCCCTCTCCTCTCCCCTCTCACTTCGACCCGACGAAGGAGCATCCGCCATGGCCGTGCGCTACCGCAGGCTCGACGCCATCTTCTCGGACCACACCACCGCCACCCCCGCCCCGGCCCCGCGGCCCGTCCCCAGCCCGGACCCCGGCCTGGTGGTCGACCCGGAGCAGCGCACCGTCACCGTCGACGGCCAGCAACTCGACCTTCCCTACCTGGAGTTCGAGCTGCTCGCCCATCTGGTCGGCAACCCGCTGCGGGTGCACTCCCGCCGCCAGTTGATGGAGTCCGTCTGGGGCCGGCCCGACACCGGCGACACCCGCACCATCGCCACCCACATCGCCCGGATCCGCCGCAAGCTCGGCCCCGGCCACCGGGAGGCGATCGCCACCGTCCGCCAGATCGGCTACAAGTACGACCCCCGGCTGGTCCGCGCCGCCTGAGGCCGGCCCCGCCGCAGCACCGCCGACACCACCGGAGGAGGACACCGCATGACCAGAACCGCCCTGTTCCCCTGGACCGGCCGAGGTACGGCGCTCTGTGTCGCCATGCTCCTCCTGGCCCTCCAGGTCGCCGCCCTCGGCGTCGCCCCGACCCCGCTGCGCCTGTTCCTCTCCGGCGTGCTCATCGGCGGCTCCGCCGTCGGGCTGCTGCTCGCCCTGCTGCTGGCCCACAGCCGGCAGCGGGCGGGCCGGCCGCCCACCGGCCACGCCGATGCCCTCCCCGGGGAGGACGACGCCCAGTGGTTCAGCGCCCGCTCGCTGGAGGGCTTCCCGATGGAGCAGGTCCGCCCGCTCCTGCTCGGCCCCGACGCCCCCGGCCTCAACCGGCTCTACACCGCCTGGGTGTTCGCCACCCACGGGCACGACCCCCAGTGGATCGCCGACCACCTCGGCCTGCCCACCCCGACCGCCCGGCTGCTGGTCACCGCGGCCCGGCAGCAGACCCGATAGGAGGCCGCAGTGATCACGGCCCTCGACCACGTCCAGCTCTCCGCGCCGCCCGGCAGCGAGGCCCTGCTACGCGCCTTCCACGGCGACGTCCTGCCGATGGCCGAGATCCCCGAGCCCCAGCCACTGACCGGCCGCGGCGGCTGCTGGTTCGCCGCCGACGGCGGCCGGGTCCGGCGCTACCTCGGCCTCGAGCAGCGGGCCGCCTGAGCGGCGGGCCGGGCACGGGTTCATTTGCGTACGGACGTCAGAAGGGAGCAGACTGCCCGGGTTTGCGCGCCGGAGGTCCCCGCCATGTCCTTCCCGTCCGTCCCGAAGTCCGCCCCGGGCCCGTCCCGGAGCCCACTGCCGCCCCGGACGAGCCGCCTGGCCCGGGCGGGCTGGGCGGACGTGGTCGTGGCCGCCGCCGTCCTGGTCCTGCTCTACCTCGCCCTGCGGGTCGGACAGGGCACCACCGTACGGTTCTCCACCGCGCGCGACGCCGCCGTGGACACCGACCCGGCCCGGCTGCCCTACGACGCGGCGCGCTCGCTGCTGCGGATGTTCGCCGCGCTGGTCCTCTCGATCGGCTTCACCTTCGGCTACGCCTACGCCGCCGCCCGCAGCCGCCGGCTGGAACGGGTGCTGATCCCCGCGCTGGACATCCTCCAGTCGGTGCCGGTGCTCGCCTTCCTGACCGTGGCCGTCACCGGCTTCCTCGCCCTGTTCCCCGGCTCCGAACTCGGCCTGGAGTGCGCGGCCGTGTTCGCCATCTTCACGTCCCAGGCGTGGAACATGACCTTCGGCTTCTACCACTCGCTGGTCTCGCTGCCGCGCGAACTCGACGAGCTGTCCCGCTCCTTCCTGTTCAGCCGGTGGATGCGCTTCTGGAAGGTCGAACTTCCCTCCGGCATGATCGGCCTGGTCTGGAACGGCATGCTCAGCTTCGGCGGCGGCTGGTTCTTCCTGGTCGCCTCCGAGGCGATCAGCGTCGACAACCAGCGCTACGCCCTGCCCGGGGTCGGCTCCTACGCGGGCGCCGCCATCGCCGCCGGCGACCTCGGCCGGGTCGGCTGGGCGATCGCCACCATGGCCGTCCTGGTCCTCGGCGTGAACTTCCTGTTCTGGCGGCCGCTCACCGCCTGGGCCGAACGCTTCAAGAACGAGCAGTCCGAGGCCACCGAGGTGCAGCGCTCCGTCGTACTCGCCCTGCTGCGCCGCTCCCGGCTGCCCGGCCTGCTCGGCCGGGTGCTGCGCCCGCTCGGCCGGGCCCTGAACCGGGCCGGACGGGTCTTCGGCACCGACGACCGGCCGCTCGCCGTCAGCCGCGCCCGGCAGCGCACCGGCGACCTCCTGTTCGCCGTCGTCTCCGGCGGCATCGTGCTCTGGGGCCTGGTCGACCTCGGCCGCCACCTCGCCGGAACCACCGGCCTCGGCGTCTTCGGCGAACCCCTGCTGCTCGGCCTCGCCACCCTGGCCCGGGTCGTGGTGCTGGTCGCGGTCGCCACCGTCGTCTGGGTGCCGATCGGCGTGCGGATCGGCTTCTCCCCCCGGCTGACCAGGATCGCCCAGCCCCTGGTCCAGGTGCTCGCCAGCTTCCCCGCCAACTTCCTGTTCCCGCTGGTGGTCTGGCTGCTGCTGCGCACCGGCCTGTCGATCGACCTCGGCGGCGTGCTGCTGATGGCCCTCGGCGCCCAGTGGTACATCCTGTTCAACGCCATCGCCGGTGCCATGGCCATCCCCAGCGACCTGCGCGAGGCCATGGACAACCTCGGCGTGCGCGGCCTCCAGCGCTGGCGGCGGCTGATCGCCCCCGGGATCTTCCCGGCGTACGTCACCGGCGGCATCACCGCCTCCGGCGGCGCCTGGAACGCCTCCATCGTCTCCGAGGTGGTCGCCTTCGGCGGCACCACCCTCACCGCCACCGGCCTCGGCGCGTACATCGCCCGCGCCACCGAACGCGGCGACCACCCGCACCTGCTCGCCGGGGTCGCGGTGATGAGCCTGTACGTCGTCGCCCTCAACCGCCTGGTCTGGCGCCGGTTGTACCGGCTGGCCGAACGCCGCTACTCGCTCCAGTGAGGTTCCCCCCGATGCGCTTCCCGTTCTCCTCCCGCCCCGCCCCCGCCGTCGCCCCCGCTGTCGCCCAGCCCGCCGTGGCCCAGCCCGCCGTGGCGGACGGCGCGATCCTGCTGGAGACCGTCGGCCTCACCAAGTCCTACGCCGGCGCCGACGGCGAACTCCCGGTGCTCTCCGGGATCGACCTCACCGTCCGGGCCGGCGAGATCGTCGCCCTGCTCGGCCGCTCCGGCTCCGGCAAGTCCACCCTGCTGCGCTGCCTGGCCGGCCTGCTGCCGCCCAGCTCCGGCACCGTCCGCTACCGCGGCACCCCCCTCACCGGCGCCAACCCCGGCACCGCACTCGTCTTCCAGACCTTCGCCCTGCTGCCCTGGCTGACCGTCCGGCAGAACGTCGAACTCGGCCTGGAGGCCCGCGGGGTGCCCCCGCGCGAGCGCGCCCGGGCCGCCGACCAGGCCATCGACCTGATCGGCCTGACCGGCTTCGAGAACGCCTACCCCAAGGAGCTCTCCGGCGGCATGCGCCAACGCGTCGGCTTCGCCCGGGCGCTGGTCGTCGAACCCGACGTGCTGATGATGGACGAACCGTTCTCCGCGCTCGACGTGCTCACCGCCGAGAACCTGCGCGGCGAACTCATGGAACTGTGGGACTCCGGCCAGTTCCCCACCCGCGCCGTCGTCCTGGTCACCCACAACATCGAGGAGGCGGTGCTGATGGCCGACCGTGTCGTCGTCCTCGGCTCCCGCCCGTACGGCACCATCCGGGAGACCGTCGAGGTCGACCTGGAACGGCCGCGCGACCGCGACTCCGCCGCCTTCGACGAACTCGTCGACCGGGTGTACCGGATCATGACCGGCCGGCCCAAGGACCCCCGGGCCGTTGGCCGGCCCGAACCCGGCCGTACCGAGCCGGGCCTTACCGGACCGGACGGCCCAGGCTCGGACGGCCCCGACCCGGACCGCCCTGACCGCCGGACCGTCGCCAACACCCCGCTGCCCAGCGCCGGCGTGGACGGCCTCTCCGGCCTCGCCGAGATGATCGCCCACCGCGCCGGCCGCTGCGACCTCGCCGACCTCGCCGACCAACTCGGCCTCGACATCGACGACATGCTCCCCCAGGTCGACGCCCTCGACCTGCTCGGCTTCGCCGAGATCCACGGCGACGACCTCCTGCTCACCGAGGACGGCACCGCCTTCGCCCGCGCCGACGTCCAGGATTCCCGCGCCCTCTTCGCCGGCGCCGCCCTCGACGTCCCCCTGGTCAAGCTGATCGCCAACAGCCTCGGCGGCGAACCCGGCGCCACCGTCCGCGCCGGCTTCTTCCGCGACCTCCTCGCCCACCACTACACCAGCGAACAGGTCGACCGGCAGCTGGAGACCGCCACCGACTGGGGCCGCTACGCGGGCCTGTTCGGCTACGACGCGGCCCGGCAGGAATACCGGTCGGAGGAGGCGTAGGGCGGGGACAATGCCGTGGAACTCCCTTACGCCGACCGGACGGAGCACACCGTGACACTGATCAGGCGTCACTTCCTGGGCGCGGCAGGTGCGGCAGGCGCGGTCGGCGCGGTGGGGCTCGCGCCGTACCCGGCGCCGGTCGCGGCCGCCGCTGCGCCGCAGGACCACGAGCACTTCATGGCGGCGGCGATCGAGGAGGGGCGCAGGAACCAGCGCTACCCCTTCGGGGCGGTGATCGTCCGCTCGGGCCGGGTGGTGGCCCGGGGCACCGCCTCAGCGGACACCCCGACCCAGCACGGCGAGATGGTCGCCATCGACGACTACGGGCAGCCCTACGGCAGCCCCGAATGGGGCGGCACCGCCCTGTACACCACCGCCGAGCCCTGCCCGATGTGCATGAGCGCCTGCGCCTGGGCCGGGATCGGGCAGGTCGTCTGGGCGACCTCGATCGAGGGGCTGCGCCGCACCGGCCTCGACCAGATCGACCTGTCCGCCGTCGCCGTGGCCAAGGCCGCCGGGTCCTTCTACGATCCGCAGCTGCTGCTCGGCGGGGTGCTCGCCGCCGAGACCGACGAACTGTTCCACCGCGCCCAGGTCATCCGCAACGGCGGCGGCGAGGACGGGTCGTAGGGCGGTTCGTAGGACGGGAAGGGCCCCGGCTCAGCCCGTCGGGCCGGTCGCCGGGCGGCGGCGCACCCCCCGAACGGCGCGGGCGGCGCGGGCGGCCCGGTCGAAGGGCTGCTCCGCCGTGTCGGCGGCCGGGGCCGCGCCACCGTCACCACCGCCGCCGTCACCGCCGCTGCGGTCCGGCAGGTCGTTGGCGATCACGGCGGCCTCGGTCAGCAGCCCACGCACCTCGGTGGCGCGGTAGAAGATCCGCGTCCCCTCCCGGCGGGCCACCACCAGCCCCGCCGCCCGCAGCTTCGCCAAGTGCTGCGAGGTGGCCGCCACGTGCGCACCCAACAGCTCGGCCAGCTCGCTGACCGGCAGCTCCCGGCGGCTCAACGCCCACAGCAGCCGGTACCGCGACGGATCGGCCACCGCCTTCAGCACCGCCACCGCCCGCTCGGCCGCATCCGCGTCCCAGGCCTCGTCCTTCGCACCACCCATACGGCGATCGTACCGACGCCCGCCCCACCCCCAACCCCCACCGCCCTCGCACCAAAAGTCGCCCCCGCCGACTTCCCGCGCCCACCCCACCGGCCCCCGACCCCAGACGTCGCCCCCGCCGACCTCCCACGCCCAACGGCAGGAAGACCCGCCCCAGCAGCCAGCCCGGGCGGCCCTCCGGCCCCGCCGGGCCAACCCGGCCGCGCACCAGAAGTCGGGCCCGCCGACTTTTTGTGCCCACCCAACCGGCCCCCGACCTCAGAAGTCGGGCCCGCCGACCTCCCACGCCCAACGGCCGAGAACCCCCGTCAGAGGCCGGCCCGACCTTCTGCGCCCGGGCCCCGCACTGGAAGTCGGGCCTGCCGACTTTGTGTGGGCTACTCCGGGCGGGTTCCGTTCAGGTAGGCGAGTACGGCCAGGACGCGGCGGTTGTCGTCGTCGGAGGCGCCGAGGCCGAGCTTGGCGAAGATGTTGGAGGTGTGCTTGCTGACCGCGCCCTCGCTGAAGTGGAGCCGCTGGGCGATCGCGGCGTTGGAGCGGCCCTCGGCCATCATCGCGAGCACGTCGCGTTCGCGCGGGGTCAGCATCGCGAGCGGCTCGTCGTAGGCGTTGCGGGCCAGTAGGCGGGTGATGACCTGGGGGTCCATGACGGTGCCGCCGGCCGCGACGGTGTGGACGGCGTCCACGAACTGGTCGGCCTTGGAGACCCGGTCCTTGAGCAGGTAGCCGACGCCGCCCGCGCCGTCGGCGATCAGCTCCCGGGCGTAGAGCTGCTCGACGTGCTGGGAGAGCACCAGCACCGGCAGTCCGGGCTGTTCGCGGCGGGCCGCCAGCGCGGCCTGGAGGCCCTCGTCGGAGTAGGTGGGGGGCAGCCGGACGTCGACCACGGCGATGTCGGGGCGGTGCTCGGCCAGCGCGGCGGACAGTTCCGGCCCGCTCTCCACGGCGGCGACGATGTCGTGGCCGTGGGCGCTCAGCAGGAGTTCGAGTCCGTCCCTCAGCAGGACGAGGTCCTCGGCGAGGACAACACGCACGGCAGCTCCATGATCAGCCTGGTCGGGCCCCCCGGGGGGCTGGTCAGCGTGAGCGTACCGTCGAACACCGCCAGCCTGCGCTGGATGCCCCGCAGGCCGCTGCCGCCCTCCGGGTCGGCGCCGCCCCGGCCGTCGTCGGCGACCTCGGCGCGCAGCAGTCCGGCGGCGTGGGTGAGTTCCACCGTGGCGTGCCGGGCGTCGCCGTGCTTGACCGCGTTGGTGAGCGCCTCGCTGACCGCGAAGTACACCGCCGACTCCACCGGCGCCTCGGCCCGGCCGGGCAGTTCGGCCCGGACCTCGACCTTCAACGGCACGTCCAGCGCGAGCGCCCGGATCCCTTCGGCGAGGCCGCGCTCGGCGAGCACCGGCGGGTGGATGCCGCGCACCAGGTCGCGCAGCTCCTGCAGGGCCTGGGTGACGTTCTCCTGAGCGTCCGTCACCACCTGCTTCGCCTTCTCCGGGTCCCGGTCGATCAGTGGTACCACCGCGCCGAGCCGCAGGCTGACGGCGACCAGCCGAGCCTGGGCGCCGTCGTGCAGGTCCCGTTCGATCCGGCGCAGCTCGGCGGCCTGGGCCTCGGTGGCGTCCAGCCGGATCTCGGTGAGCTGCTCGACCCGATGGGCCAGCCGGGAGCGCTCGGTGGGGCCGAGCAGGGAGCGGGTCCACCGGCCGTGCAGGTGCAGCGCGGGCCCGGCGAGGGCGAGACCGGCGGGCACCAGGACCAGGCCGAGCAGCGGTCCGAGCAGCCCGGGCAGCGGCAACAGGCCGTAGCCGGGGCCGGGTTCGGGCAGTACGGGCTGCGCCAGCCCGTACAGGCCGTAGCCGGTCAGCAGGACGGGCGTGGCCGCGATGCCGCCGCCGATCAGCGGGTCGACCAGCAGCCAGCCGGCGTCCCGCCAGGTCGCCGGGTCGTTCCAGAGCCAGCGGAGCTTGAGCGCGAAGCCCGCGAACCAGCGGTTCTTGTGGTAGTCGTGGCCGGTCCAGAACCAGCCGTGCAGGGTGCGTTCCAGCGCCGGGCGCGGCACGTACGGCACCGGTACGGGCACCTGCGACCAGTGGCCGGAGGCCCAGCGGGCGGCGGTGGCGGCGGAGCGGACCACCCGGGTCGTCACCGGGAACAGCGGGACCATCCCGACACCGACCCAGAGCAGGAACGAGACCAGGAAGAGCACGGCCAGCACGGCGCCGACCGGGATCAGCAGGGTGAAGACGGCGAGGCGGCCGAGCGCCCGGAGGGCGGTGCGCAGCGCCTCGGCGCCTCGGGACTGCGGGGTGCTCACGGGGTGGGCCTCCGGTCGGCTCGACGGTTCTGTGCTGTGCCCTGCGGTGCTGTGCTGTGCTGTGCTGTGTTGTGCCCTGCGGTGTTGTGCCCTGCTGTGCTGTGCCCTGCTGTGCTGTGCTGTGCTGTGCTGGACGATCATGATGGCAGCCCGGCAACCGGCCCGGCTCACCCGCCGGTTGCCCGCTCGGCCGCCTGCTTGGCCCGGATCAGCCGGTACACCCCCACGAAGCACCCCGTCCCCAGCAGGATGAACCCCGACGCGACCGGCACCTGCCAGGCGGGCGGCAGGTACAGGGCCAGGAACCAGCTCCGATCGGCCGGCGCGAGCAGCGACATGGCCAGCGCCACCCCGCCCTGCGGGGCCGTGCTCAGCACCCCGGCCGTCACCAGCAGCCCGGCGGCCGCGGTTCGACGGCGGGAGAGGCGGTCCAGCAGGTCCTGCTCCTCCGGTGAGCGGTCCGCGGATCCGGCCGCCCGACGGACGCCCTTGCGCATCACGTCCAGCAGTTCCGGCCCGCGCGTCTCCAGCCGGCGCCGGGCCGCCCGGCCCAGCCACCAGGCGTACAGCAGCCCGGTGGCCAGGCCGACCGCCGTCCCGCCCCAGCGCAGCGGCGCGCTGTGCAGCAGTGTCCCGGCCAGCACCACGCCGGTGGCCGGCAGCGCGGCGAACAGCTGGAGCAGCAGGACCGCGAGGCTCTGCATCCGGACCTGGTCGCCGCTCTCGTCGCTGAACCCGTCCAGCGGGTTGCCGCCCGGCCGGTCCGGGAACGGCGCCGGGCCGAGCAGCGACATCAGCGGCACCAGCCCGGCCCCCGCACCGAGCACGGCCGGCAGGGCGGCCAGCAGCCAGGGCCAGGCCCAGCCGTTCGGGGCGGCGACCGTCCCGGCGACGCTGAGCAGCAGCGCGGCCGGGCCGACCAGTAGCAGCCAGGCCGACTGCCGGGCCCGGACGTCGATCCGCTCCGCGCCGGGGGCGACCAGGGTCAGCCAGAGGGCGCCGGCGTCCAGCCCGTACAGGCTGGAGCCGAGCGCGCCGGCGTACAGCGCCAGGACCACGCCCATCCACGGCAGTACGGTCGGGAAGCCGCCGAGCACCGGCAGCAGGCCGGTGAACAGGCCGGTCCACAGGGCGATCCGCAGGAAGCGGGCCCGGCGTGGGTCGCGCACCCACAGGCGCAGCTCCTTGCCGAGGACGGCGGCCCCGGGGGTGTCCGGGAGGAGCCGCGGGCGGCCGCGCCGACGGACCGCGGGCCGTCCGCCGCCCACCGTACCGCGCACCAACTGCCGGGCCAGCAGGGCCGTCCAGGCGGCGAACAGCAGCCCGCACAGGGCGAGCAGTCCGCCCAGGCAGGCGCCGACCAGGGACCAGTCGGAGCGCCGGGCGGCGTCCACGGCGACCACCGACCAGCCGGAGGGCAGAACGCGCACCAGCGTGCCGACGGTCGGGGCCCAGTGGCCGGCCAGCAGGTCGAGGAAGAAGGCGATCCCGAACCAGCCGGTGTTCAGGAACCCGCACACCAGGCCGACCAGCAGCGCCGACAGCTCCCAGCCCAGCCGCGACCGGGCCACCCTGCCCAGGCCCTGCACGCCGAGCTTGGCGAGCACCACCACGAACAGCAGCTGGAGCAGCATGGCGGGCACGGCCACCAGCGCGGGCAGCAGCCCCAGCCCGGCACCGAACACCACCAGCACGGCGAAGGCGACCAGGGCGACCACCGGGGTGACGCCGACGAACGAGGCGGCCAGCAGGCCCAAGGCCAGCCGGCGCGGGGGCTGGGGCACCAGCGCGAAGTACGACAGCCGCAGGGTCGGGTCCCCGCCGGTGAGGGTCGGCCCGACCGCCCAGCCGACCGTCCAGACCAGCAGCACCAGGGCGATCGTGCCCACCCCGGCCTCCGGCACCGGGAAGTCCACCAGGCCCAGCAGCGCCGTGCCCACCGCCGCCAGGGCGCCGCACACCCCGCCCGCGATCAGGCTCGCGGCCCGCGGGCCGGACATCGACCGCCGCAGCACGGCCAGCTTCATCCCGGTCAGCACGACGGCGGGGTTCGGCACACCTGCGGGGTCGAGCACACCCCCGGGATCCAGGACACCCCCGGACCTCATGACGCCAGCCACGACAGCCCCTCCTCCCCACCGGTCCGGCCACCGACCAGCTCGACGAAGACGTCCTCCAGCCCCCGCCCGGCCCGCACCTCCGCCACCGGCCCGGCCGCCAGCACCCGGCCCCCGGCGATCACCCCGACGTGGTCGCAGAGCTGCTCCACCAGCGCCATCACATGGCTGGAGAACACCACCGACCCGCCCGAGGCGACGAAGCGCCGCAGGATCGCCCGGATCGTCGCCGCCGACACCGGGTCGACCGCCTCGAAGGGCTCGTCCAGCACCAGCAGCCGCGGCGCGTGCAGCAGCGCCGTCGCCAGGCCGATCTTCTTGCGCATCCCGGTCGAGTAGTCGATCACCGGGGTGTCCCCGGCCCCGTCCAGCTCCAGCACGGCCAGCAGCTCCGCCGCCCGCGCGTCCACCGTCGCACCCGGCAGCCCGCGCAACCGCCCCAGGTAGTACAGCAGTTCGGGACCGCTCAGCCGCTCCGGCAGCATCATCCCGTCCGGCAGCACCCCCACCAGCGCCTTGGCCCGCACCGGGTCGCTCCACACGTCGACCCCGAGGATCGCCGAACTCCCGGCGTCCGGCCGCAGCAGCCCGACCGCCATCGACAGCGCGGTGGTCTTCCCCGCCCCGTTCGGCCCGACCAGCCCGTAGAACGAGCCGCTCGGCACCACCAGGTCCACCCCGTCCACGGCGACGTGCGCCCCGAACCGCTTCCGCAGCCCCGACAGCCGCAGCGCCGGCTGCACCGATCCCCGCACGGTGTCCTCCCCCGTCTCACCACCACCCGCCCCGGAGGCGGCTCGTGATCGAATCTAGGGACACCGGGCCGGCCGCAGAATCCACCTGCACCCCACACCGGGGTGGGCCTGGCCCCACCCCCACCCGGCAGACGAAAGGGCGGTGGGGAGCCGCCCCTCCCCCGCGGAGGGGGGGCGACCAAAGGCAATCCCAACACCCCCCCCCCCCCACAAAACCGCGCCCCACCCCCTCCCCCCCCCCGTTTTAG
>NZ_JBVHYH010000053.1:0-65004 GCF_055569135.1 Kitasatospora sp. NPDC029367 | reverse complement strand
ATGCTACAACAGCCAAAGAAAAAGAGGAACTGGGGGGTTTCTACACCCCACCCACAAAGAAGCAAACCACCGAACCCCCCAACGAGCCCCGCCGCGCCCCCCCCCCCCCCCCCCCCCCCCCCCCCGGCTCTCGCGTTCCGTCAGGACTCCGGAGTGGACCCCTTGCGCCGGCCGGTCAGCCGCCGCACCGGACCGGTGACCGCCTCGGCGGCCCGGCCCACCCGGGTGGCGACGGCCGCCCGGGCCGCCCGCACCGTGTCGGAGGTCCGCCACCACAGCTGGGCCGAGGACGGCGGCAGCAGCAGGGCCCGCAGCCGCCCGGCCCGGCCGGCCCCGGCCCACAGGGCCCGCCGGGCGGTGCGGACGTCGGCGGCCAGCGGGGCCGTGGTGACCTGCCCGGCCGGGGCGTAGAGCACCCGCTCGGTGGCCAGCGCCAGCCGTCCGGCGGCGGCCGCCGCGTCCGCGTCCAGGTCCGCCGTCTCGGTGATCCGCCGGGCGGCCGAGCGCGGGGTGCGTGACTCGTCCGGGGGAATTCCGACGTCCCAGGCGGAGTCCACCAACTCGTCCCAGGCGGCCAGCACCTGGGCGTCGGTGAGCTCGACCGGGCCGTCCCCGCCGGGTCGGCGCCGCCCTCCGCCGCCGAGCCGACGGCGTCGTACGGCGGTCCGCCAGAACATCGGTACGAGCAGCAGCGCGATCAGCACCACCACGACGGCCAGGGTGCCGAGCACCTGGCCGGACAGCAGCCAGGACTCGTCGGCGGTCCGGCTGGCCGCCTTGCTCTTGGGCCCGCAGTCGCCCAGCTGGCGCTGCTTGGCGGTGCAGTCGGAGCTCTGGGACGGCGCCGGGACGGCGGCCGAGCTGGTCGCCGCGGCGGTCGGCTGCTGGGAGGGCGCCGTGGTCGGGGCGCTGGACGCCTCGGAGTAGCGGGCCGGGACGCCCCGGCTCGGGGTCGGCTCGAAGCGCATCCAGCCGTAGCCGGAGAAGTACAGCTCGGGCCAGGCGTGGTACATCCGGCCGCTGACCGAGTAGACGTCGCCGCCCTTGCTGTCGCCGGGGGTGAAGCCGACCGCGACCCGGGCCGGGATCTTCAGCACCCGGGCCATCGCCGCCATGGTGGAGGCGAAGTGCACGCAGAAGCCCCGGCGGTCGCGCAGGAAGACCGCGATCGCGTTGCTGCCGGTGCCGCCCTCGATCGAGGTGTCGTACTTGAACCCCGGGCCGGTGAACCAGTTCACCAGCGCGGTGGCCCGGTCGTAGTCGGTGCGCGCGTCGGCGGTGACCGCCTTGGCCTGCTCGGCGACCACGGCCGGCAGGTCGGACGGGAGGGCGGTGTAGCGCTCCCGGACGTCCTGCGGGGCGGGCGGCGCGGTGCGCAGCTCGTCCGCGGTGGGCCGCAGGTCCAGCGTGCTGACGTGGTAGCTCAGGCCGCTGATCGCCTTGTCGTTGGGCGACAGGACGGTGCGGGTGATCGGGTCGAGCTTCCATTCGCCGCGGTTGGGGACCTGGACGGAGGCGGCCGGGTACGGCATCGGCAGCCAGCTCTTCTCCAGCCCGGTGATCTTGAAGTCGCCCTCGATCCGGGGGACGTTGGTGACCCGCAGGCCCTCCGGGGTGGGCAGGGTGGCCGGGAGGTCACTGACCACCGTGCTGCCGAGCTTCCAGTTGGTGCCGTCGAACTGGTCCAGCGAGCCGGTGCGCAGGTAGATCTGGTCGGCGAGGTCGCTGTCCAGCGTGTAGGTGAGCAGCTCGTTGTCGGACGGCTTGCTGATCGCCGCCTCCAGGCTGACCAGCGGGTCGAGGCTGGTGGTCACGCTCCCGCCGGTGCCGTGCCCGGACGAGCCGCCGGACGAGCCGGAGTCCAGCAGCCCGAGGTCCCAGCGCGGCAGGAAGACCGGCAGCAGCAGGGCCAGGGCCAGCGCCAGGACGCCGACCTGCTGGCCGCCCTGGCTGATCCGGCTGGAGCTGATCGTGCCGCGCGCGCTGCCGCGGAAGACCCGGCCCCAGCGGGAGACCCGGTCCTCGCCCTCGGCGAACAGCAGCACCAGGTAGCCGGCCGAGGCGAAGCCGAACCAGACCCAGCTGCCGTGGTCCCCGGCCACGCCGTTACCGATCGAGTACAGCGCCAGGAGCGGCAGCCCGGCCAGCGCCGAGCGCCGGTAGGTCACCGCGATGGTGTCCACCAGCACGGCGATCAGGCCGACCGAGGAGACCAGGATCAGCCGCAGGCCCGCGGTCGGCGGCGCCGGGAGCGCGTACTGGGCGATGTCGTCCAGACCGGAGGAGAAGACCTGGCTGAGCAGCCGCATCGCGGGCGCCCCGGGCAGCACCCCGCCGGTCAGCGCGGACCCGGCGAAGCCGAGCAGCATCAGCATCAGCAGCACCAGCACCTGGGCCACCGGCACCGACCAGCGGTACAGCGGGGAGCGGCGCAGGCCGGCGCCGACCGCCGAGACCACGGCGATCACCAGGAAGGCGTGGGTGAGCCAGCTGCGGGTGCTCAGCAGCGGCAGCATGCACAGCGAGGCGAGGGCGGTGGCCAGCGCCGAGTAAACGGTCAGTTTGGCCCGGGTGGTCACGCGCCGGCCTCATCTCGGTAGGGGGCGGTGGTCTTGGCGCCGTCGGCGGCCCGCCACAGGTCCGGCACGGAGTCGCCCGCCCGGACCGGCAGGACCGTCCAGCCGGCCGCGCGCAGCTCCCGGACCCGCTCGCGGAACTCCTCGCCGCCGGTGTCGGGGGCGAGCATCCGCAGACCGGCCCAGGTGCCGGTGTCGAGCAGGAAGGCGATCGCCCCGCCGGTGCGGCTGCGCAGCCGGGCCAGCCGGGTGGCCTGGGCCGCGTCCAGGTCGCCGAGGACGGCCACCAGCAGGCCCTCGCCGCCGGCCCGCAGCGGCTCCTCGGCGCGGGACAGCCCGGCGCCGTCCGACAGGTCGGCGACCGCGAGGGCGTCCAGGATCAGCCCGGAGGTGTCGGCGGCGACGTTGTGGCCGCCGCTGCCGGGCCCGGGCACCCAGTGCCCGGTGTCGGTGAGCAGCTGGGTCTGGTAGCCGCGCTCCAGCAGGTGCACGGCGACGGAGGCGGCGCAGCTGACCGCCCACTCGAAGGAGGAGGCCGGGCCGCTGCCCCGGTGGGCCACCTCGCGGGTGTCCAGCAGGACGGTGGCGCGGGCCTTCTGCGGCTGCTCCTCGCGGCGCACCATCAGCTCGCCGTACCGGGCGGTGGAGCGCCAGTGCACCCGGCGCAGGTCGTCGCCGGGCCGGTACTCGCGCAGGATCACGTCGTCGTCGCCGGCCAGCGCCAGGGTGCGGGTGTGGCTCTCGCCCTGGCCGATCCACTCACCGCTGAGCCGCACCTGCGGCAGCGCCTGGACCTGCGGGACGACGGTGAGCACGTCGGAGGCGGCGAAGGCGCGGTTGACCTCGCACATCCCGAAGGGGTCGGACAGCCGCAGCTGGAGCGGCCCGAGCGGGTAGCGGCCGCGCAGGTCGGAGCGGACCCGGTAGGAGACCTCGCGGAAGCCGCGCGGCTCGACCCGGTCGAGCACGAACCGCGGCCGCGGCCCGAGCACGTACGGGACCTGGTCCTCCAGGAGCAGCAGCCCGGTGGGCACCCGGGAGACGTTGTCCACCCGCAGGTGGACCCGGGCCTCCTGGCCGGCGATCGCCCGGTGCGGGCTGAGCCGGCGTCCGCTGGCCACCCGGTACCGGGTGTTGGCGACCACCGCGGCGGCGGCCAGCGGCAGGGCGGCGAGCAGGACGCCGACCCGCAGCAGCGCGTCCTGGTCGAGCAGGTAGGCGCAGACCACCGCGGTCAGACCGGCCGCGAGGAAGGAGCGGCCCCGGGTGGTGAGGCCGTGCAGTCCGGCCCGCAGCCCGCCCGTTCCGTCGGATGAGGCCACCTCAGCCCCTCCGGACGGCCGGGCCGCCCTGCGGACGGGGCAGCGGCACTCGGGCGACCAGGTCGGTCACGATCTGCTCGGCGGTACGGCGGCCGAGCTGGGTCTCGGCGGTCGGCATCAGGCGGTGCGCCAGAACCGGGACGGCCAGCCGCTGGATGTCGTCCGGGGTGACGTAGTCGCGCCCGTCCAGCGCGGCGGCGGCGCGGGCGGCCCGGACCAGGTGCAGGGTGGCGCGCGGCGAGGCGCCCAGCCGCAGCTCGGGGCTGGTGCGGGTGGCGCCGACCAGGTCGACGGCGTAGCGGCGGACCGGGTCGGCGATGTGCACGGTGCGGACCAGCTCGACCAGCTTGAGGATGTCGGCGGCGTGCGCGACCGGCTGGAGGTCGGCCAGCGGGTTGGCGCCGGCGTGCACGTCGAGCATCGCGAACTCGGCCTCGGGGCTGGGGTAGCCGATCGAGACCCGGGCCATGAAGCGGTCCCGCTGGGCCTCCGGGAGGGGGTAGGTGCCCTCCATCTCGACCGGGTTCTGGGTGGCCACGACCATGAACGGCGAGGGCAGCTCGTAGCTGGTGCCGTCGATGGTGACCTGGCGCTCCTCCATCGACTCCAGCAGCGCGGACTGGGTCTTCGGCGAGGCGCGGTTGATCTCGTCGCCGACCACGATCTGGGCGAAGATCGCGCCCGGGCGGAACTCGAAGTCGTGCTGCTGCTGGTCGTAGATGTTGGTGCCGGTGACGTCCGAGGGCAGCAGGTCGGGGGTGAACTGGATGCGGCGCACGGTGCAGTCCACGGACTTGGCGAGCGCCTTGGCCAGCATGGTCTTGCCGACGCCGGGCACGTCCTCCAGCAGCAGGTGCCCCTCGGCGAGCAGGACGGTCAGGGCGATCCGGACGGCCTCCGGCTTGCCCTCGATCACGCTCTCGATGTTGGCGCGGACCCGTTCCACGACCGCCGCGAGCTCCGGGAGCCCGACCGGACGGTACCCGTTCGCCCTCTGCTCGCCCCCCGCAGGACTGCCGAGACCGGCCTGATCGTTGTAGCTCGTCACCCGTTACGCTCCCTGGCACACCGTGCCCGCCTCACCCGAGGCCGGACCCCACCCCATGCTTGACGCGGCCGTCCCGGGGGCGGTTCCGAACGAGGATCCGGCGCCGGTGGGCGGCCTGCGGCCCGGCCTCCCCAGGTGGTTCGGGGTCCGACCGGCAGGCGCATTCTCCCCCGTTCGGCGGTCAGAAGTCACCATTCGGCCCTCGCCGAATGAGAGCGGGCGGGCTCCGCTCAGCGGATCTCGCGCAGCAGCCCGGTGTGGACGTCGAAGACGAAGCCGCGGACGTCGTCGGTGTACGGCAGGAACGGGGAGGTGCGCACCCGCTGCATGGACTGGCGGACGTCGCCGTCCAGGTCGACGAAGGCCTCCACCGCCCACTGCGGGCGCTGGCCGACCTCCAGCTCCAGCTCGCGGCGGAAGTCCTCGGTGAGGCCGAGCAGTCCGCAGCCGGTGTGGTGGATCAGCGCGATCGATCGGGTGCCCAGGGCGCGCTGGCTGATGGTCAGGGACCGGATGGTGTCGTCGGTGACGACGCCGCCGGCGTTGCGGATGACGTGGGCGTCGCCCAGTTCGAGGCCGAGCGCCGCGAAGAGGTCGAGCCGGGCGTCCATGCAGGCCACCACGGCGATCTTCTGCACGGGACGGGCGTCCATGCCGCCGTCGCGGAAGGTCACCGCGTACTCGCGGTTGGCCGTCACGAAGCGGTCGATGATGCTGGGTCCGGCGGGGTCGGCAGCGGCGTTCGGCGTGGGCCGGTCGGGGGTCACTGTCATGGTGGCGACGTTAGTGCGGTCCGGGGCCGCGCGGTGGGGCGGAGAGCTACAGAACGCACCGCCGTGAGCGGGTGCATAGCGACAACCGGAGGGTTGGTCCGGGCCGGTCCGGGCGTGGGTTCGTACCCGGTCGCCCGACAGGGGCGCGCGCCGGCCGCCGGGGGCCGCCGGCCGGGACCCCCGCCGGGCCGCTCCGACGGCCGCGACCTGCGGTGATCCGTACCGCCGCCCGGGTGGTGCGCCGGAGCGGACCATTGACTGGCGGGGTCCGCGCGATAGAGTTGCGGCGCGTTGGAGCACACCCCTCGGAGCCCGTCAACCGGGCCGTGCCGACCGGTGTGCGGCCCGGCCGATGCGGCTCGTGGCCTCCACCCGCTCCGTGTTCACCTGGCGCACCTTCCCCGGCGCCGGGCGGTCACGACCTTCCCCTCGAGCGGGCGGGGACCACGGGCCGCGTCGTCGTGCCGGCAGGTGGTGGGCGAGAATGGTCGGAGCTCCCGGTCGTCGGGCTGCTCCGCACCGAGGAAGGGCGCCACCGCGCATGACCACCAATGAACCGGGTCCCAAGCACGTTCCGGTGATGCTGCAGCGGTGCATGGACGCGCTGGCGCCGGCGATCTCCCGCCCGGGCGCCGTGGTGGTCGACGCGACCCTGGGCCTCGGCGGCCACAGCGAGGCGCTGCTGACCCAGTTCCCGGAGGTCCGGCTGATCGCGGTGGACCGCGACCCGCAGGCGTTGAAGCTGTCCGGCGAGCGGCTGGCCCCCTTCGGCGACCGGGCCACGCTGGTGCACGCGGTGTACGACGAGATCCCCGAGGTGCTGGAGCGCCTGGGCATCGACCGGGTCGACGGCATCCTGTTCGACCTCGGCGTCTCCTCGATGCAGCTGGACGAGGCCGACCGCGGTTTCGCCTACGCCCAGGACGCGCCGCTGGACATGCGGATGGACCAGACCCGGGGGATCAGCGCGGCCGAGGTGCTGAACACCTACAGCCACGGCGACCTGGCCCGGATCCTCAAGGTGTATGGCGAGGAGCGGTTCGCCGGGAAGATCGCCTCGGTCATCCTGCGGGAACGGGAGAAGGAACCGTTCACCAACAGCGCGCGTCTGGTCGAGTTGGTGCGCAACGCCATTCCGGCGGCGACCCGCCGTACCGGCGGGAACCCGGCCAAGCGGACGTTCCAGGCGCTGCGGATCGAGGTCAACGGCGAGCTGGAGGTCCTGGACCGGGCGATCCCGGGGGCACTGGACGTCCTGGCGGTGGGCGGCCGGATCGCGGTGATGTCGTACCAGTCGCTGGAGGACCGGCTGGTGAAGCAGTACTTCGCCGCCGGAGCGACCAGCACCGCCCCGCCGGGGCTCCCGTTCATCCCGGAGGAGCACCAGCCCTGGCTCAAACTGATCACCCGCGGTGCCGAGCTGGCCACCGAGGAGGAGATCGAGGAGAACCGGCGCGCCGCGCCCGTGCGGCTGCGGGTGGCGGAGAGGATCAGGGACCGAAGCAAGCGGGGCTGAGGAACGGCTCCGGCGGGGTCCGAAGGGTGGAGGAGAACGGTGGGGCCGGTGGCCGGTGAGGTCCGGGCGGGGCGGGGAGGACTCCCCGGACAGGGCAGGGCGCGGATCACGGTCCGGCCGGGGCGGCGGCCCGTGCGCGGGCGCACGCCGTTCGCGGTGCTCGTGGTGGTGCTGCTGGCGGCGGGGCTGCTCGGGCTGCTGGCGCTGAACACGGCGCTCAACGAGGGCTCCTTCGAACTGTCCCGGCTGCAGAAGCAGACCACCAAGGCGACCGACGAGCAGCAGAGCCTCCAGCACGAGATCGACCAGAGCTCGGCCCCGGACGCGCTGGCCAAGCGGGCCGGCGAACTGGGCATGGTTCCGGCCGGCGGGATGGCCTTCCTGGACGTGCCGAACGGCGGCAAGGTGCTCGGCACGCCCGGCCCGGCGCAGGACAGCCCGCCGGTGAAGAAGTCGACGGTCGATCCATGGCCGACGAAGCCCGCGCCGGCCGCGCAGAGCCCGGCCCCGGCGCAGAGCCCGGCCCCGGCGCAGCCCTCCGGGCAGCCGTCCGGCTCGCCGAGCGCCCAGCCCCCGGCCCAGCCGAGCCCCTCGGCGCCGCCGACCCCGGCGGCCTCGGCCGGTGACTCGGTGATCCAGCTCAACCCGGTGACGACCGCGCCGGCCCAGCACGGGGGTGGTACCCGATGACGACGCCTCGTCAGCCGTCCGGCTCGGGGTCCGGTTCCGGCCGCCGTCAGCCGCCGCGCAGCGGTCCGGCCCGGCCGGTGGCCGGGCGCGGCCAGCCCGCGAAGGGGCAGCCGGCCAAGGGGCAGGCCGCCCGTGGCCAGTCCGGCAAGGCCCAGCCCGCGAAGGCCCAGCCGCCGAAGGCGCAGAGCCCGAAGGCCCAGCCCGCCAAGGGCCAGCCCGCGCGCGGCCAGTCGGCCAAGGCGCAGCCCGCCAGGTCCGGCTCCGTCGGCCGCACCCCGCGGGCGCCGCAGCAGCGCCGCCCGGAGGGCCGTCCGCCGGCCCGCAGCCAGGCGGCCGTGCGGCCGCGCCCGAAGTCCAGGCTGCCGCACCGCCCCAAGGCGCTGCGGCTGGCCGAACCGAAGCGCCGGCTGCGGGTGATCACCGTGGTGCTGTCGCTGGTGTTCTCGGTCTTCGCCGGGCGCCTGGTGCAGCTCCAGCTGGTGGACGCCGACGCGCTGGCGGCCGACGCGAACACCAACCGCTACCAGAACATCCCGATCACCGCCGAGCGCGGCTCGATAACGTCCTCCGACGGCGTCGCCCTCGCGGCCACCGTGGACGCGTACGACATCACCGCCGACCCGGCGATGTTCACCCCCGAGGCGACCGGCATCCCGGACGCGCCCGAGCAGGCGGCCGCGCTGCTGTCGCCGATCCTCGGCGTGGCCAAGGAGAGGATCGCCGCTGACCTGCACACCCCGAAGACCCGCTACAAGCGGCTCGCCGCGCAGCAGACCCCGGCCGCCAAGAGCCAGATCAGCGACCTCAAGACCGGCCTGGAGAAGAAGGCCGGCTCGCGCGCCTGCCAGGCCCAGCGGAAGCTGCTCGGCAAGCCGGCCGACCAGGGCGGGCGCACCCGGGTGGACAACGAGTGCGCCAACCCGCTGGCCGGGGTGTTCAACCGGGAGACCCAGAAGCGGATCTACCCGGCCGAGGGGCTGGCCGCCAACCTGGTCGGCTTCGTCAACGGCGAGGGCGAGGGCGCCGGCGGGCTGGAGCTGCAGTACCAGAAGCAGCTGGCCGGCAAGGACGGCCACAGCAGCTACGCCCAGGCGGGCGGGCGGCTGGTGCCCACCGCCGGCGGCTCGATGGACCCGGCCGTGCCCGGCAGCGACATCAAGCTGACCATCAACCGGGACATCCAGTGGGCCGCCCAGCGGGCGATCACCGACCAGGTGGCCAACTCCGGCGCGGAGAAGGGCTACGTGGTGGTCCAGGACGTGAAGACCGGCCAGGTCATCGCGATGGCCTCCGCGCCCGGCTTCAACCCCAACGACCTGAGCCTCGCCAAGCAGTCCCAGATGGGCAACCCGGCCCTGGTGGACGCGTACGAGCCGGGCAGCACCGCCAAGCTGATGAGCCTGGCCGCCGTCCTGGACACCGGCAAGGCCAACTGGGACACCAAGGTGACGGTGCCCTACCCGCTGATCCGGGCCGGGCAGGAGTTCAAGGACGACGTCGTGCACGGCACCTGGTACCTGACCCTGGCCGGGGTGCTCGCCAAGTCCTCCAACATCGGCACCATCGAGGCGGTCGAGACCCTCGGCGACGGCGACCAGCTCAAGGCCAACCAGATCCTGGACGGGTACCTGCGCAAGTTCGGGGTGGCCCAGCCGACCGGGCTGAACTTCCCGGGGGAGACCGCGGGCAAGCTCAAGAAGCCGGAGGACCTGGTCGCCTCGGAGAAGTACAACATCTCCTTCGGCCAGGGCCCGATGCAGATGAACGCGCTCCAGGCCACCTCGGTGTACTCGACCATCGCCAACGGCGGGGTGCGGGTCGCGCCCAGCATCGTCCAGGGGATCACCGGGCCGGACGGCAAGTACGTCCCGACCCCGGCCGGCGAGCAGACCCGGGTGGTCAGCGAGCAGACCGCCAAGACCCTCACCTCGATGCTGGAGTCGGTCGTCGACGACGAGCAGGGGACCGGCGGCAAGGCCGCGATCCCCGGCTACCGGGTCGCCGGGAAGACCGGCACCGCCAACCGGGGGGCCGCCGACGGCAAGGGCTACGACGGCTACACCGCCTCGTTCATCGGCTTCGCGCCCGCCGACGCCCCCCGCTACACCGTCTCCTGCACCCTCCAGGGCCCGGTCAACGGGCACTTCGGCGGCCAGCTGTGCGGGCCGGTGTTCAAGCAGGTGATGGAGTTCACCCTGAAGACCATGCAGGTCCCGCCGAGCGGGAGCCAGGCACCGAACCTGCCCGTCGAGTGGAAGCCGTGAACGAGGATGAGCAACCAGCGGGCCGGTGCGGACGGCGGCGCGGCGAGGGCCCGGTTTGGCCCTGGGCACCCTTCGGCGGATAGCCTTCCCGCCGTGCCGAAACCCGATCAAACCACCGTGAGTCCGCCCCGCCCGACCGGGACCGCCGCTCTGCCGCTCGCCGAGCTGGCCTCCCGGCTGGGTCTGCCGCCCGTCGAGGGCGCCGCCGTCACCGGTGTCACCCACGACTCCCGTGCGGTGCGCCCGGGCGACGTGTACGTGGCCTTCCCGGGCGCCAACCACCACGGCGCGGCCTTCGCCGGCCAGGCCGCGGCGGCCGGTGCGGTGGCCGTGCTGACCGACCCGGCCGGCGCCGAGCTGGCGGCGCCCGCGGGCCTGCCGCTGCTGGTCGTCGACCGGCCGCGGGCCCGGATGGGCGAGCTGGCCGCGATCGTCTACGGCCACCCGTCCGAGCGGCTGCTGATGCTCGGGCTGACCGGCACCAACGGCAAGACCACCACCTCGTACCTGGTCGAGGGCGGTCTGCGCGGCGCCGGGCGGGTCCCGGGTGTGATCGGCACCGTCGAGATGCGGGTCGGCGAGGAGCGGATCAAGAGCGAGCGCACCACCCCCGAGGCAACCGACCTGCACGCGATCCTCGGCGTGATGGCCGAGCGCGGCGCGGACGCGGTGACCATGGAGGTCTCCAGCCACGCCCTGGTCTTCGGCCGCACCGACGGGGTGGCGTACGACGTCGCGCTGTTCAACAACCTCACCCCCGAACACCTCGACTTCCACCCGGACATGGAGGACTACTTCCAGGCGAAGGCCCGGCTCTTCCAGCCCGGCAAGTCCCGCCACGGCGTGGTCAACCTGGACGACGAGTACGGCCGCCGGCTCGCCGCCGAGGCCAAGATCCCGGTGACCACCTTCTCCGCGACCGGCGACGCCGGGGCGGACTGGCGGGCCGTGGACGTGCAGCTCGGCCCGATCGGCTCCACCTTCCGGGTGGTCGGTCCGGACGGCGCCGGGGCCGACGCCTCCGTCCCGCTGCCCGGCCCGTTCAACGTCGCCAACGCGCTGGCCGCGATCACCGTGCTGGTCGCCGCCGGGCTGCCGCTGGAGCGGGCGGTGGCCGGGATCGCCGCCGTCCCCGGCGTGCCGGGCCGGCTGGAGCGGGTGGACGGCGGGCAGCCGTTCGTCGCCGTGGTGGACTACGCCCACAAGCCGGACGCCCTGCAGGCCGTCCTCGCCTCGCTGCGCGAGGTCACCAAGGGCCGGCTGCACGTGGTGGTCGGCTGCGGCGGCGACCGCGACCCGCACAAGCGCGGTCCGATGGGCGCGATCGCCGCCCGGCTCGCCGACACCGCCCTGCTGACCAGCGACAACCCGCGCAGCGAGGACCCGCTGGCGATCCTCGCCAGCATGCTGACCGGCGCCGCCGCGGTGCCCGAGGCCGAGCGCGGGGACGTCCTGGTCGTCCCCGACCGGGCGGAGGCGATCCGGCTCGCGGTCACCCGCGCCCGGGCCGGGGACACCGTGCTGGTGGCCGGCAAGGGCCACGAGCTCGGCCAGTACGTTCGAGACGAGATCCGCCCCTTCGACGACCGGGAGGTGCTGCGCGAATCCATCGCGCGGACCACGGCCGACCGGGGCGACCGAGGAGTAGAGCAGCAGTGATCGCACTGACCCTCGCCGAGGTGGCCGCCGCCGTCGGCGGCACCCTGGACGGCGCCGCCCCGGACACCCTGGTCACCGGCCCGGTCGAGGTCGACTCGCGGAAGGTGAGCCCCGGCGGCCTGTTCGCGGCCTTCGTCGGCGAGCACGTGGACGGCCACGACTACGCGGCCGTCGCGGTCGAGGCCGGCGCCGTCGCGGTGCTGGCCTCCCGCCCGGTCGGCGTGCCCGCCGTCCTGGTCGACAGTGTGGTGGAGGCCCTCGGCAGGCTGGCCCGCACCGTGGTCGCCCGCGCCGCGGGCACCGCGGTGGTCGCGCTGACCGGCTCGGCCGGCAAGACCAGCACCAAGGACCTGATCGCCCAGCTGCTCCAGCGCCACGGCGAAACGGTCTTCCCGCCCGGCTCGCTGAACAACGAGATCGGCCACCCGATGACCGCGCTCCGGGTCGAGGACAGCACCCGGCACCTGGTCATGGAGATGGGCGCCCGGCACAAGGGCGACATCGAGTACCTCACCTCGATCACACCGCCGCGGATCGGCCTGGTGCTCAACGTCGGCACCGCCCACCTCGGCGAGTTCGGCTCCCAGGAGGCGATCGCCGAGGCCAAGGGCGAGCTCGTCGAGGCGCTGCCCGCCGACGGCGCCGCGATCCTGAACGCGGACGACCGGCTGGTGCGCGCCATGGCCTCCCGTACCAAGGCGAAGGTGGTCCTGTTCGGGGAGTCCCCGGACGCCCACGTCCGGGCCACCGACGTTCGCCTGGACGCCACCGGACGGCCATCGTTCACGCTCACCACCCCGGCCGGTTCCGCACCCGTGCAACTGCGCCTGTACGGTGAGCACCACGTCTCGAACGCCCTCGCCGCCGCCGCGGTGGCGACGGAGCTCGGGATGACCGTCGACGACACCGCGGCAGCCCTGGGCGAAGCGGGTGCGCTGTCCCGCTGGCGCATGGAGGTCGTCGACCGGGCCGATGGTGTCACCGTCGTCAACGACGCCTACAACGCGAACCCCGACTCGATGCGGGCCGCGCTGCGGGCGCTGGTCTCGATGGGCGGCCGCGGTCCGGAGCGCCGCCGCACCTGGGCGGTGCTCGGCGAGATGCGGGAGCTCGGCGAGGAGAGCCTGGCCGAGCACGACGCCATCGGGCGGCTCGCCGTCCGACTCGACGTCACCAAGCTGGTGGCGGTGGGTGGACGCGAGGCGGCCTGCATGGAACTCGGTGCGAGGAACGAAGGTTCGTGGGGTGAGGAGTCGGTGCTGGTGTCCGACGCGGACGCGGCGGTCGAACTGCTGCGCAGTCAGCTTCGGCCGGGGGATGTGGTCCTGGTGAAGGCGTCCCGTTCGGTGGGGCTGGAGAAGGTGGCCGAGGCCCTCCTGGCGGACGGTGCTGCCCGATGATGAAGCAGATCCTCTTCTCCGGGATGATCGGTCTGATCCTCTCGCTGGTCGGCACGCCCGCCCTGATCAAGCTGCTCGCGCGAGGGGGCTACGGCCAGTACATCCGTGACGACGGCCCCAAGGCGCACCACAGCAAGAAGGGCACGCCCACCATGGGCGGCATCGCCTTCATCCTGGCGACCCTGATCGCGTACTTCGCCACGAAGGCGATAACGGGCGACAGCCCGACCGCCTCCGGGCTGCTGGTGCTCTTCCTGACCGCGGGCCTCGGCCTGGTCGGCTTCCTGGACGACTACATCAAGGTCGTCAAGCGCCGTTCGCTCGGCCTGCGGGCGAAGGCGAAGCTGGCCGGCCAGTCCATCGTCGGTCTGGTGTTCGCCGTCCTGGCGCTGCAGTTCCACGACGACCGCGGGCTCAGCCCGGCCTCCCAGTCGCTGTCCTTCGTGCGCGACTTCAAGTGGTCGATCGGCCCGGTGCTGTTCGTCATCTTCGCGTACTTCATGATCGCGGCGACCTCCAACGGCGTGAACCTGACGGACGGCCTGGACGGTCTGGCCACCGGTGCCTCGGTGATGGCCTTCGGCGCCTACACCTTCATCGGCGTCTGGGAGTACACCCAGAGCTGCGCCTACTTCATCTCCGCCACCGGCGCCTGCTACGACGTCCGGGACCCCCTGGACCTCGCGGTGGTGGCCTCCGCCCTGATGGGCTCCTGCTTCGGCTTCCTCTGGTGGAACACCTCGCCCGCCAAGATCTTCATGGGTGACACCGGCTCGCTCGCCCTCGGCGGCGCCCTGGCCGGTCTGGCGATCTGCTCGCGCACCGAGCTGCTGCTGATCCTGCTCGGCGGCCTCTTCATGATCATCACCCTGTCGGTGATCATCCAGGTCGGCTCCTTCCGGATGACCGGCAAGCGCGTCTTCAAGATGGCACCACTGCAACACCACTTCGAACTCAAGGGCTGGAGCGAGGTCCTGGTCGTGGTCCGGTTCTGGATCATCCAGGGCCTGTGCGTGGCCGTCGGCCTCGGCCTCTTCTACGCGGGATACCGGACCGGATGACGACGAATCCTGACTTCTCGAACCTGCCCGTGGTGGTCGCCGGACTCGGCGTCTCGGGCATCAGCGCCGCGCGCGTCCTGAACGGGCTCGGCGCGAGCGTCACCGTGGTCGACGGCGGCAGCGGCGAGGGCCTGCGGGCCCGCGCCGCCGAGCTGGAGGCCCTGGGCGTCGCGGTGCGCCTGGGCGACGGCGCGAGCCTGCCCGAGGGCACCGCACTGATCGTCACCTCGCCCGGCTGGGCCCCCGGCAGCCCGCTGTTCGCCGCCGCCGCGGCGGCCGGCGTGCCGGTCTGGGGCGACGTCGAGCTGGCCTGGCGGCTGCGCAGGCCGCTGCCGGGCACCGGCGAGCCCGCCCCCTGGCTGGCCGTGACCGGCACCAACGGCAAGACCACCACCGTCCAGATGCTCGCCTCGATCCTCGCCGCGGCCGGCAAGCGCACCGCCGCCGTCGGCAACGTCGGGGTCTCGGTGCTGGACGCGGTGCTCGCCGAGGAGCCGTACGACGTGCTCGCCGTCGAGCTCTCCAGCTACCAGCTGCACTGGGCGCCCTCGCTGCGCCCGTACTCGGCGGCCGTGCTCAACCTGGCCCCGGACCACCTCGACTGGCACGGCTCGATGGAGGCGTACGCCGCCGACAAGGGCCGGATCTACGAGGGCAACGTGGTGGCCTGCGTGTACAACCTGGCCGACCCGGCCACCGAGGCGCTGGTCATGGCGGCCGACGTCGAGGAGGGCTGCCGGGCGATCGGCTTCGGCCTCGGCGCGCCGAGCCCGTCGAACTTCGGCGTGGTGGACGGCCTGCTGGTGGACCGCGCCTTCGTCGAGGACCGGACCAGGAACGCGGCCGAGCTGGGCGCCGTCGAGGACGTCAACCCGCCGGCCCCGCACAACATCGCCAACGCGCTCGCCGCGGCGGCGCTGGCCCGGGCGTACGGGGTCGACCCGAAGGCCGTCCGGGAGGGTCTGCGGGCCTTCCGCCCGGACGCCCACCGGATCGCCGAGGTCGGTACCGTCGGCGAGGTCACGTACATCGACGACTCCAAGGCCACCAACACCCACGCCGCGGCGGCCTCGCTGGCCGCCTACCGGCCGATCGTCTGGATCGCCGGGGGACTGGCCAAGGGCGCGACCTTCGACGACCTGGTCCAGGGCGCGGCCGAGCGGCTGCGCGCGGTCGTGCTGATCGGGCAGGACCGGGCGCTGATCCGCGCGGCGCTGGAGCGACACGCTCCGGATGTGCCGGTGATCGAGGCGGCCGAGGGCCAGACTGGCGCGGTGGCGATGACCGAGGTCGTTCGAACGGCCGCGTCGCTCGCCCGATCGGGTGACACGGTGCTGCTGGCCCCGGCCTGCGCCTCGATGGACATGTTCACCAACTACGGCGAGCGCGGCGACCTGTTCGCGGCGGCCGTCCGGGAGCTGGCGGACTCCGGCGAGTGAGGCTGGGCTCCGGCGAGTGAGCCGAAGGGCCGCGCCGACGCCGAAAGGGAGAAGCGAGGAGGCCCCGAGGAACGAGGGGCATCGGAGCGACGACCGTCGGCGTCGGGCCGGAGCGGCCCGGAGGCGAACGAGCCGCAGAAGAGGGAGAGCGGGGAGCGGTGGCGGGGCAGGGCAGGGCGGATTCCGGTACGACCGGGCAGGACACCGCCGAGCCGTGGCGAGTGATCTCCGCCACCACGACCAAGTACAAGTCGGCCGGTCCGCTGGGGCGGTTGCAGGCCTTCCGGGCCCGCGTCCGCTACTGGCTGGACCGGCCGCTCACGCCGTACCTGCTGATCGTCGGCACGACCCTGCTGCTGGTCGTGCTCGGTCTGATGATGGTCTTCTCGGCCTCGCAGATCCTGGCGCTGAACCAGCACCACACCGCGCAGTACTACTTCCTCAAGCAGCTGATCGCGGCCATCCTCGGGCTGGTCCTGCTGGCCGGCTTCGCCTCCGTCCCGGTGGCGGTGCTGCGGGTGATCGTCTACCCGGTGATGTTCGGGGTGATCGGCGCCCTCGCGCTGGTCGCGGTGCCCGGCATCGGGGTGCGGATCAACGGCAACCAGAACTGGCTGGACTTCGGGTTCTTCCAGTTCCAGCCCTCCGAGTTCGCCAAGCTCGCGCTGGTCCTCTGGGGCGCCGACCTGCTCGCCCGAAAGCAGAAGGCCGGCACCCTCACCACCTGGAAGCACCTGCTGGTCCCGCTGGTGCCCGGGGCCCTGCTGCTGCTCGCGCTGATCATGATCGGCGGTGACATGGGCACCTCGATGATCCTGGTGGCCATGGTGTTCGCGCTGCTCTGGATGGTCGGCGCACCGCTGCGGCTGTTCGTGGCCACCGTCGGGGTGGCGGTCGTGGTCTGCACCGCCCTGGTGATCACCGTCCCCCACCGGGCCGAGCGCCTGGGCTGCATCGGCGTCACCAAGCTCGACCCGGACGGCGCCTGCTTCCAGGCCCTGCACGGCGTCTACTCCTTCGCCCTCGGCGGCGGTTTCGGCACCGGCCTCGGCGCCGGCGTGGAGAAGTGGGGCCAGCTGCCGGAGGCGCACACCGACTTCATCTTCGCCGCGACCGGCGAGGAACTCGGTCTGGTGGGGACGCTGTCGGTGATCGGCCTCTTCGCGGCACTAGGCTACGCGGGTATCCGTGTGGCCATCGGTACGAAGGACCCCTTCGTCAGGTACGCCGCGGGAGCCGCCACCACCTGGATCATGGCGCAGGCCATGATCAACCTGGGGTCGGCGCTGGGACTGCTGCCCATCGCGGGCGTCCCGCTCCCGCTGTTCTCCTACGGCGGTTCCGCCATGCTGTCGGCCATGTCCGCGATCGGAGTGCTGCTGTGCCTGGCACGCAGCTCCTCGGGCGCGAAGGCGGCCCTGGCCGCCCGGAACAAGAACTCCCGGATCAGGAAGCGACTGGCCCGGGTGCTGCCACGACGACGAACCACAGCGCGCGCGGTCCCCGGACCGGCACGCAGGGAGCGGTGAATTTCGGTGCATGTCGTACTCGCCGGCGGGGGGACCGCCGGTCACATCGAGCCGGCCATGGCCCTCGCGGACGCACTCCGCAGGCACGACCCGTCCATCGGGATCACCGCCCTGGGCACCGAGAAGGGGCTGGAGACCCGACTGGTACCCGAGCGCGGCTACCAGCTGGAGCTCATCCCGGCCGTGCCGCTGCCCCGCAAGCCCACCCCCGAACTGATCACCGTCCCCGGCCGGCTGCGCGGCACCGTCCGGGCCGCCCAGGAGATCATCGAGCGGGTCAACGCCGACTGCGTGGTCGGCTTCGGCGGCTACGTCGCGATGCCCGCCTACCTGGCCGCCAAGCGAGCCGGCGTGCCGATCGTGGTGCACGAGGCCAACGCCCGCCCCGGCCTGGCCAACAAGATCGGCGCCCGTTACTCCGACTTCGTCGCGGTCTCCACCCCGGACAGCAAGCTGCGCGACTCCCGGTACATCGGCATCCCGCTGCGCCGGACCATCGCCACCCTGGACCGCAACGCCACCCGGCCGGAGGCCCGCCAGTACTTCGGCCTCGACCAGCGGCTGCCCACCCTGCTGGTCTCCGGCGGCTCCCAGGGCGCGCGCCGGCTCAACGAGACGATCACCGCGATCGCCCCGCGGCTGCAGCAGTACGGCGTGCAGATCCTGCACGCGGTCGGCCCGAAGAACGAGCTGCCGCAGACCGCCGACGTCCCCGGGATGCCGCCGTACCGCCCGGTGCCGTACATCGACCGGATGGACCTCGCCTACGCGGCCGCCGACCTGATGCTCTGCCGGGCCGGCGCGATGACCGTCGCCGAGCTGGCCGCGGTCGGCCTGCCCGCCGCCTTCGTGCCGCTGCCGATCGGCAACGGCGAGCAGCGGCTGAACGCCCAGCCGATGGTGAAGGCCGGCGGCGGCCTGCTGGTGGACGACGCCGAGCTGACCTCGGACTGGGTGCTGCAGAACGTGCTGCCGGTGCTCACCGACCCGCAGCGGCTGTGGGACATGAGCCGGGCCGCCGCCGAGTTCGGCCGCCGGGACGCGGACGACCTGCTGGTCGGCATGGTGTACGAGGCGATCCAGGCACACCGGGGCGGTCGCCGTCGTGGCTGACGGCCGGCCCGCCGGCTCACCCCCGGCCGCCGGCCGGGGGTACTCCCACGAGGAGGACGAGTTCGGGGACGAGGAGTCCGCTCCCCGCCTCCGGCTCTCCCGGCGAGGCATCGTGGTGCTGAGCGCGCTCGGCGCCGCGGTGCTGGGCGCGCTGGCCTGGGTGGTGTTCTTCTCCTCGCTGCTGGACGTGCGCGACGTCGCCGTCCAGGGCGCCGCGGACGAGAAGCTGACCTCGGACCAGGTGCGCGCGGCCGTCGGCGGGCTCGCCGACGGCCCGCTGGCCCGGGTCGACCTGGACGGCGTCCGCCAGCGGGTCGAGGCGATCCCCCGGGTGGCGAAGGCCGAGGTCTGGCGGGGCTGGCCGCACACCCTGCAGGTCAAGGTGGTGCAGCGGACGGCGGCCGCCGCCGTCAAGGGGGATGACGGTCAGTTCACCCAGGTGGACGCCGCAGGCGTGAGCTTCGCCACCGAGGCGGCCCCGCCGGCCGGCGTGCCGGTGGTGGAGCTGCGGCTCAGTCAGTCCGCGAAGGACGTGGACGGGGTGATCTCCCGGGGACAGTTGGTGCAGGGCGCGGTGACGGTGGCCGCCGGCCTCCCGCCGGAGATCGCCAAGCGGGCCGGATCGGTCCTGGTGCACTCCTACGACGACATCGAACTGCAGCTCAGCGGGGGTGCGACGGTGCGCTGGGGGAGTCCGGACCAGACCGACCGAAAGGCCCGGGTGCTGCTCGCACTGATGAAGCAGAAGGGCACCAACTTCGACGTGACGGCGCCGGAGGCGCCGGCGGTGTCCGGCTGATCCGCTAGATTCTCTGCCCGAGGGAGGGGTTGACGCTTCGGAGTGTCGGCCCGACCCTTGGTGGTCACCCCGGTTTCCATTGCCGGCCGATGATCACATAGGCTCAAAAGAAAAAGGGAAGCTCGGCGTGTTCGTTGAAACGCGTGCCCGGAGCCACCTAGTGTCCTGTGTCACCAGACTGTGTCCATTGGTGATGTGACGGAGACACAGGACTAACCCTAAAGGTCAAGTTTAGGGTTGGGGTCGGCGGTCGGCATTTCGGACATTCAGTCAGAAACCAGGCTCCCTACCCATCGACATCCGTCGACACGGCCCCCCGCTGGGGCGGGTCGACCCGGAAATTCGAGGCGAGAGGCCTTCGACGTGGCAGCACCGCAGAACTACCTCGCAGTCATCAAGGTCGTCGGAATCGGCGGCGGTGGTGTCAACGCCATCAACCGGATGATCGAGGTCGGTCTCAAGGGCGTCGAGTTCATCGCGATCAACACCGATGCGCAGGCCCTCCTCATGAGCGACGCCGACGTCAAGCTCGATGTGGGCCGTGAACTCACCCGGGGCCTCGGCGCCGGCGCCAACCCCGAGGTCGGCCGCAAGGCCGCCGAGGACCACCGCGAGGAGATCGAGGAGGTCCTCAAGGGGGCCGACATGGTCTTCGTGACCGCCGGCGAGGGCGGTGGCACGGGCACGGGCGGCGCGCCCGTCGTCGCCAACATCGCCCGCTCGCTGGGCGCCCTGACCATCGGCGTGGTCACCCGCCCCTTCACCTTCGAGGGCCGCCGCCGGGCCAACCAGGCCGAGGACGGCATCGCCGCCCTGCGCGAAGAGGTCGACACCCTCATCGTGATCCCCAACGACCGGCTGCTGTCCATCTCGGACCGCCAGGTCAGCGTGCTCGACGCGTTCCGCTCGGCCGACCAGGTCCTGCTCTCCGGTGTCCAGGGCATCACCGACCTGATCACCACCCCGGGCCTGATCAACCTCGACTTCGCCGACGTCAAGTCCGTCATGTCGGACGCCGGTTCGGCGCTCATGGGCATCGGCTCGGCCCGCGGTGAGGACCGCGCCAAGGCCGCCGCCGTGATGGCGATCTCCTCGCCGCTGCTGGAGGCCTCGATCGACGGCGCCCGCGGCGTGCTGCTGTCCATCTCGGGCGGCTCCGACCTCGGCCTGTTCGAGATCAACGAGTCGGCCCAGCTGGTCAGCGAGGCCGCCCACCCCGAGGCCAACATCATCTTCGGTGCGGTCATCGACGACGCGCTCGGCGACGAGGTGCGGGTCACCGTCATCGCCGCCGGCTTCGACGGCGGCCAGCCGCCGGCGATCGTCCGCGACCCGGTGGTGAAGTCCACCACCCCCGCCGCCCCGGCGACCCCGCCGGCCGCCCCGGAGCGCCCGGCCGGCCGGCCGTCCTACGGGAGCATCGGCTCGGTGACGTCCCGTTCGGAGGGGGAGGCCCCGGCCGCCCCGGCACGTTCGGCCGAGACCTCGGCCACCACGACCGCCGCCGCCCCGGTGCCGCCGCAGGTGCAGCCGGCCCGGCAGCCGTTCGTGGAGAGCCCGGCCGAGGAGCTCGACGTGCCGGACTTCCTTAAGTGATCGATCACGCGGTTCGCGCCGGTGCTCACTTCGCCTTCACCGATCGGTGGGGCGGGGTGAGCACTTCGCCGTACGGGGAGCTCAACCTCGGCGGTGCGGTGGGCGACGACCCGGAGGCGGTCCGGGAGAACCGGGCCGTCGCGGCCCGGGAGCTGGGGATCGACCCGGCCGACGTGGTCTGGATGAACCAGGTGCACGGCGCCGAGGTCGCCGTGGTGACGCAGCGCCAGCCGCTCGGGCAGGCCCCGACGGTGGACGCGGTGGTCACCGACCGCCCGCTCGCGCTCGCAGTGCTGACCGCGGACTGCACCCCGGTGCTGCTGGCCGACCCGGTGGCGGGCGTGGTGGGCGCGGCCCACGCGGGCCGGCCCGGGCTGGCGGCCGGAGTGGTGCCCGCGGTGGTGCGGGCGATGGTCGAACTGGGGGCCGAGCCGGCGCGGATCACCGCCGCCACCGGCCCCGCGGTCTGCGGCCGCTGCTACGAGGTGCCGGCCGGGCTGCGCGCCGAGGTGGCCGAGGTCGTCCCGTCGGCCTTCGCCGAGACCTCGTGGGGAACCCCGGCGCTGGACGTGCCGGCGGGGGTCGCCGCCCAACTGGCCGCGGCGGGGGTCACCGAACTGGTGCGCTCACCGGTCTGCACCCTCGAATCCGCCGATCACTTCTCCTATCGTCGCGAGCAGCGCACGGGTCGGCTCGCGAGCTACGTCTGGTTGGACTCTGATCACTGATGACGAACGACATCTACGGGCCGTTCCCGGGGAGCAGGCAGTTCTCGGAGGCCCTGACGAACGGCCAGCGGGCCCGGTACGAGCAGCTCGGGACCAACCTCGAAGTGGTCGAGCGCCGGATCGCGGACGCCTGTGCGGCGGCCGGACGCCCGCGCGAGGACGTCAGCCTGATCGTCGTCACCAAGACCTACCCGGCCGAGGACACCGCGCTGCTGGCCGGGCTGGGTGTGACGGACGTCGCGGAGAACCGCGACCAGGACGCCGCTCCCAAGGCGGAACAGTGCAGAAACCTTCCTCTTAGTTGGCACTTCGTCGGCCAGCTCCAGACCAACAAGGTCCGCTCGGTGGTCCGCTACGCGAACCACGTGCACTCGGTGGACCGGCTGCGGCTCGTCGAGTCGCTCTCGGCGGCCGTGCTCAAGTCCGAGCGCCCGGAACTGGGCTGCCTGGTGCAGGTGGCACTGGACAAGGAGCACGGGGAGGGCGCGCACCGGGCCGGGGTCGCCCCCGAGGACGTCGCCGAACTCACCGACGCGATCGCCGACGCGCCCGGGCTGCGCCTGGACGGTGTGATGACGGTCGCTCCGCTGGCCGGCCCGCTGGCCGGAGACCCGGTCCGGGCCTTCGAGCGGCTGGCGGAAATCGCAACCGCCGTACGGGCGGCCCATCCGGCTGCCACCATGGTCTCCGCAGGCATGAGCGGCGACCTTGAGCAGGCGATTGCCGCCGGAGCGACACATGTACGCGTCGGAACGGCGGTACTCGGAGTGAGGTCACCCCTCGGGTAACGTCACCGGGTAGTAGATCAGACTGCAGGACAAAATAGGACAGAAGCTAGCAGCTTTCCGAAGTGCTAGCCAACCGTGGATCGCAGCTCCGCGGCCCCAATCCCACGAACTCTGACGGCGCGTCGCCTTGACGGGCCGTCGTGGGCGGACCGCGGAATCCGCAGGCAGGGCCGCGGCCCGCCCGCTGGGACGGAGCCGGTCCACCACAAGCGGAGGAGACAGGAGCATGGCCGGCGCGATGCGCAAGATGGCGGTCTACCTCGGCCTCGTGGAGGACGAGACGTACGACGGCCAGGGGTACGACCCCGACGACGACTACGACGCGGACCCCGAGCCGATCCGCACGGGGCAGCGGACCGAGGACATTCCCCGGCCGGCAGCCGCCCCCGCGCCCGCCCCGGTCTCCTCGATCACCCCGCAGCCGGTGCCGGCCGCGGTGCCGATCCGGCAGGAGACCCCGAGGATGGCCCCCGTGTCGTCCATCACACCCGAACGCCGCCACAACCTGGAGAAGAGCGCCCCGGTGATCATGCCCAAGGTCGTGAACGAACGAGAGCCCTACCGCATCACCACGCTGCACCCCCGGACCTACAACGAGGCCCGTACCATCGGGGAACAGTTCCGCGGCGGGACCCCCGTGATCATGAATCTGACCGAGATGGACGACACGGACGCCAAGCGGCTCGTAGACTTCGCCGCTGGACTCGTCTTCGGTCTGCACGGCAGTATCGAGCGCGTGACACAGAAGGTGTTCCTGCTGTCGCCTGCTAACGTCGATGTCACGGCGGAGGACAAGGCTCGGATCGCCGAGGGTGGGTTCTTCAACCAGAGCTGACCCGGCCACGACTTTACGTGTGGATCTGATCAACAGTGGTTGGCGACAGGTGACGAGCGGCGGGCCCCAGGGCCCGGGACCGGGGAGAGGGAAACGCGATGGACATCGTGTGGGCGGTGCTCTACTACGCCCTGACCGTCTTCCTGGTGTTCCTGCTCGTGCGACTGGTCATGGACTGGGTCTTCCAGTTCGCGCGTTCGTGGCGGCCGGGCAAGGCCATGGTCCTGGTCCTGGAGGCCACGTACACTGTCACGGATCCGCCGCTCAAGCTTCTTCGGCGGTTCATCCCGCCGTTGCGTTTCGGGGGCGTGGCGCTCGACCTGTCCTTCTTCGTACTGATGATCATTGTGTATGTCCTGATCTCGCTTGTGCACCCCTAGTCGTAGGTGAGCGATGCGACAGGATGCCGGTGTGCCGACGATCACGTTGAGGTGAAGAGATGCCATTGACCCCCGAGGACGTTCGGAACAAGCAGTTCACGACCGTCCGCCTGCGTGAAGGCTATGACGAGGACGAGGTCGATGCCTTCCTCGACGAGGTCGAGGCGGAGCTGACCCGCCTCCTCCGGGAGAACGAGGACCTGCGGGCCAAGCTGGCCGCCGCGACTCGCGCCGCCGCGCAGAACCAGGCCAACATGCGGAAGGAGCCGCCGCAGGACGCCCAGCGTCCGGCCGCTCCCGTCCCGGCCGCCATATCCGGCCCGCCGGTCCCCGGCCAGCAGGGTCCGGGTGGCCCGCAGCAGATGGGCCCCGGCGGCCCGCAGCAGATGGGTCCGGGTGGTCCGCAGCAGCAGCAGATGGGCAACCAGCCCCTCGGCCTGCCGTCCGGTGCGCCGCAGCTCCCGGCCGGCCCGGGTGGTCCGATGGGCCCCGGCGGTCCCCAGCAGATGGGCCAGACCATGGGCGGCCAGCAGCAGCTGGTCCAGCCGATGGGCGGTCAGATGCTCCAGCCCATGGGCGGTCCCGGTGGCCCGCAGCAGATGGGCAACCCGATGGGCCAGGGCATGGGCCAGCAGCAGCAGATGCAGCCGATGGGTGGCCCCATGGGCGGCCCGCAGCAGATGGGCGGCCCGCTCGGCGGCCCGATGCAGCAGCAGGGCCCCGGCGGCGACAGTGCCGCCCGCGTGCTGGCGCTCGCCCAGCAGACCGCCGACCAGGCGATCTCCGAGGCCCGTTCCGAGGCCAACAAGATCGTCGGCGAGGCGCGCAGCCGGGCCGAGGGTCTGGAGCGGGACGCCCGGGCCAAGGCCGACGCCCTGGAGCGGGACGCGCAGGAGAAGCACCGCGTTGCGATGGGGTCGCTGGAGTCCGCGCGGGCCACGCTGGAGCGCAAGGTCGAGGACCTGCGGGCGTTCGAGCGTGAGTACCGCACGCGCCTGAAGTCGTACCTGGAGACCCAGCTGCGTCAGCTGGAGTCGCAGGCCGACGACTCGCTCGCGCCGCCGCGGATCCCCGCCACCGCGTCGCTGCCGCCGGCGGCGTCGTCGATGGCTCCGGCCGGTGGGGGGTCGATGGGCTCTGCGCCGTCGTTCGGTGGGAACCAGCCTTCGTTCGGTGGCAACTCGCCGTCGTTCGGGGGGCAGAGTTCCTTCGGTGGGAATCCGCCGGCGCCGAGCTTCGGTGGGCAGCAGGGTGGGAACGGTGCGCCGCAGATGCAGCCGGCCGGGATGACCCAGCCGATGGCGGCCGTGCGGCCGCAGCCGCCGCAGCCGATGCAGCAGGCTCCGGCGCCGATGCGGGGCTTTCTGATTGACGAGGACGGCGACAACTGAGGTTGTAGCTGGGGTTTTGGGGCGTCCCCTTTCTGGCCTTTGGGCTGGGGAGGGGGCGTCTTTTTTGTGTTCGGGGGCGGGGGCCGCTGCGCGGGGCTGGGGTGGGGGGTGGGCTTTCGGGAGGGTGGGTTGGTCCGGGGGCGGTTCCGGGGGTGGGCGCTCCGGGGGCTGGATGATTTTCGGACCGCCGACCCTCATGGTGGGGGGTGCTCGCCGTTGGCGGTCTGAAAATCACCCGTCACGCCCCTCTCCGCACCCACCCCCTCCACCGCCCCCTCCCGCAGCGCGTCCCTCTCGCCTGGGTCGGGTGAGGGGGAGGTGGGTGGGTGCTGTGGGTGGGTTGGTGCGGGTTGGGGGTGGGTGGGGGGATGCCTACGGCCCCCGGCGGGGCGCCGGGGGCCGTAGGGGTGGGGGTCAGGCCTTGCGGAGTTGGAAGGCGAGGCCGAGGGAGTCGTCGGTGAAGGTGTCGGAGGTCCAGTCGGCTGCGCCGGCGGCGAAGTCGGTGGCGAGGACCTCGTCGGCGACGAGGGGGCCGTGTTCGGCGATGGCTTCGGCGGTTTCTTCGGAGGTGGCGCGCCAGCGGAGGATGATGCGGTCGGCGACGTCCAGGCCGGAGTTCTTGCGGGCCTCCTGGATCTGGCGGATGGCGTCGCGGGCGATGCCGAGGCGCTTGAGTTCGGGGGTGATGGCCAGGTCGAGGGCGACGGTGGCGCCGGACTCGTTGGCTACGGCCCAGCCCTCGCGGGGGGTCTCGGTGATGATGACCTCGTCGGGGGAGAGGGTGATCGGCTCACCGTTGAGGTCGACGCTGGTCTCGCCGGTGGCGCGCAGTTCGGCGGCGAGGCGGGCGGCGTCGGTGGCGGCGACCGCCTTGGCGACGTCCTGCACGCCCTTGCCGAAACGCTTGCCCAGGGCGCGGAAGTTGGCCTTGGCGGTGGTGTCGACGAGTGAGACGCCGCCCGCCCCGGACGGGGACAACCCAGTGAGGGATTCGAGGGTGGCGACGTTGAGCTCCTCGGCGATCTGCGCGCGCAGGTCGGCGGGCAGCTCCTCCCAGCCCTGGGCGGCGACCAGCGCGCGGGAGAGCGGCTGACGGGTCTTCACGCCGGACTCGGCGCGGGTGGCCCGGCCGAGCTCGACCAGGCGGCGGACCAGGGCCATGTGGCGGGAGAGGTCGGCGTCGATCAGGGTCTCGTCGGCCTCGGGCCAGGTGGCCAGGTGGACGGAGGACGGGGCCTGGGGGTCGGTGGGGACGACGAGGTCCTGCCAGACCCGTTCGGTGATGAACGGGGTGAGCGGGGCCATCAGGCGGGTGACGGTCTCCAGCGCCTCGTGCAGGGTGGCGAGCGCGGCGGCGTCGCCCTGCCAGAAGCGGCGGCGGCCGCGGCGGACGTACCAGTTGGAGAGGTCGTCGACGAAGCCGGAGAGCAGCTTGCCGGCGCGCTGGGTGTCGTAGGCCTCGAAGGCCGCGTCGACCTCGCGGACCAGGGTGTTCAGCTCGGAGAGCACCCAGCGGTCCAGCTGCGGGCGGTCGGCCGGGGCCGGGTCGGCCGCGGAGGGCGCCCAGTTGGAGGTGCGGGCGTACAGGGCCTGGAAGGCGACGGTGTTCCAGTAGGTGAGGAGGGTCTTGCGGACCACCTCCTGGATGGTGCCGTGGCCGACCCGGCGGGCCGACCAGGGCGAGCCGCCGGCCGCCATGAACCAGCGGACGGCGTCGGCGCCGTGCTGGTCCATCAGCGGGATCGGCTGCAGGATGTTGCCCAGGTGCTTGGACATCTTGCGGCCGTCCTCGGCCAGGATGTGGCCCAGGCAGACGACGTTCTCGTAGCTGTTCTTGTCGAACACCAGGGTGCCGACCGCCATCAGCGTGTAGAACCAGCCACGGGTCTGGTCGATCGCCTCGGAGATGAACTGCGCCGGGTAGCGCTTCTCGAACAGCTCCTTGTTCTGGTACGGGTAGCCGTACTGGGCGAAGGGCATCGAGCCCGAGTCGTACCAGGCGTCGATGACCTCGGGCACGCGGGTCGCGGTGCCGCCGCAGTCGCGGCAGGCGAAGGTGACCGCGTCGATGTACGGGCGGTGCGGGTCGAGGCCGCTCTGGTCGGTGCCGGTGAGCTCGGACAGTTCGGCCAGCGAGCCGACGCAGGTGAGGTGACCCTCCTCGCAGCGCCAGATCGGCAGCGGGGTGCCCCAGTAGCGGTTGCGGCTGAGCGCCCAGTCGATGTTGTTGTTCAGCCAGTCGCCGAAACGGCCGTGCTTGACCGTCTCCGGGAACCAGTTGGTGGCCTCGTTCTCGCGGATCAGCGCGTCCTTGACCGCGGTGGTCCGGATGTACCAGGACGGCTGCGCGTAGTAGAGCAGCGCGGTGTGGCAGCGCCAGCAGTGCGGGTAGCTGTGCTCGTACGGCAGGTGGCGGAAGAGCAGGCCGCGCTCCTTGAGGTCCGCGACCAGGGCCTCGTCGGCCTTCTTGAAGAACTGGCCGCCGACCAGCGGGACCTCGGGGGCGAAGGTGCCGTCGGCCAGCACCGGGTTGACCACCGGGAGGCCGTACTTGCGGCAGGTCGCGAGGTCGTCCGCGCCGAAGGCGGGGGACTGGTGGACGATGCCGGTGCCGTCCTCGGTGGTGACGTAGTCGGCGTTGAGGACGTAGTGGGCGTCCTCGATCTCGACCAGGTCGAAGGGGCGGCGGTAGGCCCAGCGCTCCATCTCGGCACCGGTGAAGGACTCGCCGGTGGTCTCCCAGCCCTCGCCGAGGGCCTTGGCGAGCAGCGGCTCGGCGACGACCAGCTGCTCGGTGCCGTCGGTGGCCACCACGTAGGTGACCTCCGGGTGCACGGCGGCGGCGGTGTTGGAGACCAGGGTCCACGGGGTGGTGGTCCAGACCAGCAGGGCGGCCCGGCCGGCCAGCGGGCCGCTGGTCAGCGGGAAGCGGACGAACACCGAGGGGTCGACGACGGTCTCGTAGCCCTGGGCCAGTTCGTGGTCGGACAGGCCGGTGCCGCAGCGGGGGCACCAGGGGGCGACGCGGTGGTCCTGGACGAGCAGGCCCTTGTCGAAGATCTGCTTGAGCGACCACCAGACGGACTGGACGTAGGAGGGGTCCATCGTCCGGTAGGCCTCGTCGAGGTCGACCCAGTACCCCATGCGGGTGGTCAGCTCGGCGAAGGCGTCGGTGTGGCGGGTCACCGAGTCGCGGCACTTGGCGTTGAACTCGGCGATGCCGTAGGCCTCGATGTCCTGCTTGCCGGAGAAGCCGAGCTCCTTCTCGACGGCCAGCTCGACCGGGAGGCCGTGGCAGTCCCAGCCGGCCTTGCGGGCGACGTGGTAGCCCTTCATGGTCCGGTACCGGGGGAAGACGTCCTTGAAGACGCGGGCCTCGATGTGGTGGGCCCCGGGCATGCCGTTGGCGGTCGGCGGACCCTCGTAGAACACCCACTCGGGGCGCCCCTCGGACTGCTCCAGGCTGCGCTGGAAGACCTTGTTGTCCTGCCAGAACGAGAGGATCTGGTGTTCGAGGGCGGGGAGATCGACCTGTGCGGGGACGGGGTTGTAGGAGCTCATCGCGGGTGTCTACCTCCGGCGGATGCTGGGACTGAATCCTCCGGAGGGACGAGACGGCCTTCGCCGACCCGCGGTACCACCCTCCTTGGCCGCGGTGGTGCGGTGCGGCCCTCTTGTTTGGGGTTGCTGCCGGGTCTAGTGGGCCGCTGGGTGGCGGCCGTTCTTCCGGCGGCTCCGGGGTGATCTTCCCGCCGTGCACACCCCCGGGCTCGCACCGTCCCCGGGTCGCTGGTGGCTGCGTACGTCGGTACTCGTCCCATCTGCGCCTTGCAGGGCCAGTGTATCGGCCGGGCGAGACGGTTTGTCCAAAGGAATTCGGGGGAGCGGGTACCGAGGGCCCCATCCGGGCTGGTCGGCGGGGGCGGTTAGGCGGGGGTGAGGTGGGCACAAGTCTGTCAGCGCGCGGGGCGTGGCGGCTGGGGCGGCTGCCTGGGTGGGATCATCCTGAGGCGCCGGTATGTCATGTTGTGACCGGTTTTGATCGGGATTATCGTTCCGGCACTGGAAGCCGCCGGGAACCGGCGGCTCGATTCGTTCGTAGATGGGGTCGAAGCCATGGCTGAGAAAGCAACCGGCGCGGGTACCGCCACCAAGCGGGCACGCAAGGCCGTGGCGGCCGATCCAGGGGAGGGGACCGTGACCACTACCGCACCTCAGAACACCAGCACCGACACCGTCACCGTGCCGCGCGGCGCGGAGGCGGTCGACCCGGCCACGCTGCCCGTCCGGCCCGGCGAGGACCCCTGGACCTCGGAGGAGGTCCACGAACTGCACGACGAGCTGATCAACGACCTGGAGCGGCTGCGCGGCGAGATCGACGCCGCCGACGCCGCCATCGCCGGCCTGATGCGCGACTCCAACGACGGAGCGGGCGACGACCAGGTGGACGCCGGTACGAAGAACATCTCGCGGGAGAGCGAGCTGGCGCTCGCCAACAACGCGCGGGACAGCCTCGCCCAGACCGAGCGCGCGCTGGAGCGGCTGGAGGGCGTCGGCTTCGGCACCTGCGAGTCCTGCGGGCAGGCCATCGGCAAGGCCCGGATGCAGGCCTTCCCCCGGGCCACGCTCTGCGTGCAGTGCAAGGCCAAGCAGGAACGCCGCTGAGGAAGTCCGCCGACCGGACCGGCGGGCCGGGCGACCGGGGCGACGCGGGGGGTCGGGCTTGCCGTACGCTCGACCCCGTAACCTCGCCTGACCCGTCGGTACGGACGCGTTCAGGCCCTCATCGGCTCACATCGGCAGCGGAGCGGATCATCAGTACGCAAGGTTCCCCCCAGACCCGGGACGAGGCCGTCCCGAACCCCGCCGATGGCGTGGAGGTGGCCGTGGCCGAGTCCAGCGGGCCCGCGGGCGGCGAGTCGGCTCCCGCCGGTGACACTACGGTCGCCGGTGGTGCCACGGCGGTGGAGAAGCCCAAGGGCCCGCGCCGGATCGGGGTGCTGCTGGTCGTCGCCGTCCTCGCGTTCCTGATCGACCTGGCCAGCAAGCTGCTGGTCGTCGCCAAGCTGGAGAACCACGCGGCGATCAAGGTGGTCGGTGACGTCGTCACCCTCCAGGTGATCCGCAACTCCGGCGCCGCCTTCGGCATGGGCCAGGCGCTGACCGTGGTCTTCACCATGATCGCCTCCGCCGTCATCGTGGTGATCTGGCGGATCGCCCGCCGGCTGTACAGCCTCCCGTGGGCGATCGCGCTCGGGCTGCTGCTCGGCGGCGCCCTCGGCAACCTCACCGACCGGCTGTTCCGCGCGCCGGGCGTCTTCCGCGGCCACGTCGTGGACTTCATCTCGGTCCAGCACTTCGCGGTCTTCAACCTCGCCGACTCGGCGATCGTCTGCGGCGGCATCCTCGTGGTGCTGCTCTCCTTCCGCGGCAGCAACCCGGACGGGACCGTCCACCAGCAGGCGGAGAAGAACGGGAAGTAGCCCTCCGGCCGCTGCCCGGAGCAGCGAGCGGGAAGGGGCGCGGCGGGTTTCCGGCATACTCGTACGGGTGAGTACCGCAGCGCAGATCCGCAGCCTCCCCGTTCCCGACGGCCTGGAGGGCGAGCGTCTCGACGCCGCCCTCGCCCGGATGTTCGGCTTCTCCCGGACCAAGGCCGCGGAGCTGGCCGCCGACGGCAAGGTGACGCTCGACGGCGCCGTGGCCGGCAAGTCGGACCGGGTGACCGCCGGTTCCTGGCTGGAGGTCGAGATCCCCGCCCCCGCCGCCCCGGTGCAGATCGTGGCCGAGCCGGTCGAGGGCATGCGGATCGTCCACGACGACGACGACATCGTGCTGATCGACAAGCCGGTCGGCGTCGCCGCGCACCCGAGCCCCGGCTGGACCGGCCCCACCGTCATTGGCGGACTCGCCGCGGCCGGCTACCGGATCTCCACCTCCGGCGCCGCCGAGCGCCAGGGCATCGTGCACCGGCTGGACGTCGGCACCTCGGGCCTGATGGTCGTCGCCAAGTCCGAGCGGGCCTACACCGACCTCAAGCGGCAGTTCCACGACCGGATCACCGACAAGCGCTACCACACGCTGGTCCAGGGCCACCCGGACCCGCTGAGCGGCACCGTCGACGCGCCGATCGGGCGCCACCCCAGCTCGGACTGGAAGTGGGCGGTGACCCGCGACGGCAAGCCGTCCGTCACCCACTACGACCTGATCGAGGCGTACCGGGCGGCCTCCCTGATGGCGATCAAGCTGGAGACCGGCCGCACCCACCAGATCCGCGTCCACATGTCGGCGCTGCGCCACCCCTGCGTCGGCGACCTGACGTACGGCGCCGACCCGACGCTGGCCAAGCGGCTGGGGCTGACCCGGCAGTGGCTGCACGCCGTCTCGCTCGGCTTCGAGCACCCGTCGGACGGGCAGTGGGTCGAGTTCAGCAGCGAGTACCCGGCCGACCTGCAGAAGGCGCTGGACATCATCGCGGCGGAGAGCTGAGATGACCGTCTCGGTACGGGTCCGGGTCGCCGAGGGCGAGGCGGACCTGGAGCTGGTCCGGGCGATCCGGCGCGAGGTGTTCGTGGTCGAGCAGAACGTGCCGGAGGAGCTGGAGTACGACGCGTACGACGCGACCTCGGTGCACGTGCTGGCCGTGGGCGCGGACGGGGCCGGGCTCGGGACCGGGCGGCTGATCTTCGGCGCCGAGGCGCTGGAGCTGACCGGGGGTGTCGAGGGCCGGGTGCTGCTCGGGCGGCTCGCGGTGGTGGCGGCGGCGCGGGGGACGGGGCTCGGGGCGGACCTCGTCCGGGCGATCGAGGCGGCCGGGCGTGAGCGCGGGGCCGTCGAGGTCGAGCTGCACGCGCAGGTGCAGGCGCTCGGGTTCTACGAGCGGCTGGGGTACGCGGCGGAGGGGCCGGTGTACGAGGACGCCGGGATTCCGCACCGGACGATGACGAAGGCGATCTGAGGGCGGATCGTGCGAATCCCCGTGTCCCGAGAGGGGCGCGGGGATTCGTGTTTGGAGGGCGCGCGGGGTCAGTCGGGGGTGGTGCGGAGGCGGGGGAGGGCGTGGGGGTGCCCGTCTCGCAGGTGGGCGATGAGCTGTTCGCGGATGTCGAAGCGGAGTTGGGCGGCGTCGTCGGGGGTGCGGGCGGTCATGGTGGCGCGGACGAGGATGGTGCTGGGGGTGGTGTCGGTGACGACGAGGGCCCACTCCTCGCCGTCCCAGCGGGGGTGCCGCTCCAGCAGGGTGTGCAGGGTGGCGCGGAGCTCGTCGACCCGGGTGGTGTGGTCGAGGTGGAGCAGGACGGCGGCGAGCAGGCCGGGGTCGCGGCGGGTCCAGTTCTCGAAGGGCTTGTTGACGAAGTAGGAGACCGGGACGACCAGCCGGCGGTAGTCCCAGAGCCGGACCACCAGGTAGGAGAGGGTGATCTCCTCGACGGTGCCCTGCTGGCCGTCCACCACCACGGTGTCGCCGATCCGGACGGTGTCGCCGAAGGCGATCTGCAGGCCGGCGAAGAAGTTGCCCAGGGTGCTCTGGGCGGCGATGCCGGCCACGATGCCGATCAGGCCGGCCGAGGCGAGCAGGCTGGCGCCGACGGTGCGCATCGCGGAGAAGGTCAGCAGCATCACGGCGAGGGTGACCACGACGATCACCGCGCTGATCACCCGGCGCAGCATGCCGATCTGGGTGCGCACCCGCTGCACCCGGGCCGGGTCGTCGGAGACCGTCTCGTACCGGCGGAGCAGCGCCTCCAGGGCGGCGGCCGCCACCCGGACGGTGAGCCAGCCGAGGGAGGCGATCAGGAGCAGCAGGAGCAGGTGGCGGGAGCCCTCGTCCGCGGTCCGGTGGAAGATCCGTCTCAGTGGGTTGGCGGCGAGCAACAGGGCTGAGACGACGGCGAGTTGGAGCGGGATCCGGCAGCGGCGGAGCAGTGCCCAGACCGGGGCCTCCGGGTGGCCGGCGCTGATCCGCTGGAGGGCCTGGTCGACGGTCCAGCCGACCGCGAGGGTGGCGGCGACGGTGGCGAGCAGGGTGATCAGCGGCCAGAGCACGGGGACCTTCTCGATGGGGGAGAGGCGGGTGAGCCGTACGATACCGGCGTTTAGCGGGTGGAACCGGACGAAAAGGGGTGGTGGCTTTATCGGGCGCCTACCCCGGCGGCGGATACGATCAGCCCCCATGGAGCTCGGTGGGGCATGGCGTCGATGGCGCGGACGGGGAACGTCGGTGCGGCGCAGGCTGCTCGCCGGGGCGGTGGCCCTGGTGGCGGTCGCCGGGGTGGGCACGGTGGCGGTGGCGTCCGACGGCGAGCAGTCGGTCCGTGAGGAGGATCGTTTCCTCAGCATGCCGGAGACGCCCGGCAGCACCCAGCAGGTCCAGTTGGACACCTCCTTCTTCACCACCGGCAGCGCCCCGCGACCCGCCGTCCTGCTCGCGCACGGCTTCGGCGGCTCCAAGGAGGGCGAACGGGACCGCGCCCAGCAGTTGGCCCGGCAGGGCTACGCGGTGCTGACCTGGTCCGCGCGCGGTTTCGGGCACTCCGGCGGGAAGATCGGGCTGAACGCGCCCGACCGGGAGGTCGAGGACGTCAAGCACCTGGTGGACTGGCTCGCCCAGCGGCCCGAGGTGAAGCTGGACGGGCCCGGCGACCCCAGGGTCGGGATCACCGGGGCCTCGTACGGCGGGGCGATCTCGCTGCTGGCCTCGGCCTACGACCACCGGATCGACGCGGTGGCCACCCAGATCACCTGGTGGAACCTGGCAGACGCGCTGTTCCCCCAGGGGGTGCAGGGCTCGGGCGCGGCGGACGGCGTGTTCAAGAAGCTGTGGGCCGGGATCTTCTTCACCACCGGCTCGGCCGGGGACCTCGGGCCCTCGGGCGGTGCGCCGCGCAGTGGGGCCACCACCGGGAGTGGGAGTGGGAGCGGGGACGGGGCCGGGCCGGGTGCCGCCCCGGGTGCGGCCCCGGCCGACGGGCAGGTGGGCTGCGGGCGGTTCCTGGACTCGCTCTGCCAGATGTACGACCGGGTGGCGACCGCCGGGCACGCCGATCCGGAGGCCGTCGCGCTGCTGGACAGGTCCAGCCCGTCCTCGGTGGCGGCGCAGCTCAAGGCCCCCACCCTGGTGGTGCAGGGGCAGCAGGACTCGCTGTTCCCGCTCGACCAGGGCGACCGGATCGCCCGGGCCGTCGCCGCCAACGGCGCGCCCGTCTCGGTGGACTGGTTCGCGGGCGGGCACGACGGCGGGACGGACACCAGCGCCCGGGTGGACGACCGGGTCACCGCCTGGTTCGACCACTACCTCAAGGGGCGCGGCAACGACACCGGGCCGCAGTTCCGGGTGACCCGGACCGGCGGGGTCGACTCGACCGGCTTCCAGGCCGTGCTGCGCGGCGCCGACGCCGACCGGTACCCGGGGCTCGGCGGGACGGGCACCCGCTCCGTCGAGCTGACCGGCGGGGAGAAGCCCGTCGCCAACCCGCCCGGCGGGGCGCCGCCGGGAATCTCGACGCTGCCGGGGATCGGCGCGCTGAGCCAGGCGGCCTCGCTCGGGGCCGGGCTCTCACTGGACTTCCCCGGGCAGAACGCCACCTTCGAATCCGCGCCGCTGGAGAAGTCGCTGCACCTGACCGGGCAGCCGACCGTAGCGGTGCGGGTGAAGGCCGACCGGCCGGACGCGGTGCTGTTCGCCAAGCTGTACGACGTCGGGCCGGACGGCAAGGCGGTGCTGCCGCAGCAGTTGGCGGCCCCGCTGCGGGTGACCGGCGCGGACGCGGACGGCGGGAGGACGGTGACCGTCCAACTGCCCGCGGTGGACCACGACTTCCCGGCCGGGCACCGGCTGCGGCTGGTGCTGGCGGCCACCGACCTGGCGTACGCCTCGCCGGTCGAACCGGCGACCTACCGGGTGGCGGTGGCCGGGGCGCTCGCCGCGCCGACCGTCGAGGAGCTGGTCACCGAGGCGGCGCCGCTGCCCGCGCGGACCTGGCTGCTGCCGGTGGTCGCCGTGGTGGTGGCCGCCGGGCTGGTGCTGGTGCCGTTGCTGCGGCGGCGCCTGGCGGCCGGTCGGCTGTCGGGGTCGTCTGGGCCGTCGGGGTCGTCGCGGCCGTCGGGGCCGTCGGGGCCGGAGTTCGATCCGGAGCTGGCCGGGGTGCCGCTGCGCATCAGCGGCCTGAGCAAGCGCTACAAGGGCTCCCAGGACCGTTACGCGGTACGGGAGTTGGGCTTCCGGGTGGAGCAGGGCCAGGTGCTCGGCCTGCTCGGTCCGAACGGGGCGGGCAAGACCACCACGCTGCGCATGCTGATGGGACTGATCCGGCCCGACGCCGGGGAGGTCCGGGTCTTCGGGCACCTGATCCGCCCCGGGGCGCCGGTGCTCTCGCGGGTCGGCGCCTTCGTGGAGGGCGCGGGCTTCCTGCCGCACCTCACCGGGCGGGCCAACCTGCGGCTGTACTGGCAGGCCACCGGGCGCCCGGAGGCCGACGCCCGCTTCGACGAGGCGCTGGCGATCGCCGGGCTCGGCGAGGCGCTGGACCGCGCGGTGCGGACGTACTCCCAGGGCATGCGCCAGCGGCTCGCCATCGCGCAGGCGATGCTCGGGATGCCGGACCTGCTGATCCTGGACGAGCCGACCAACGGGCTGGACCCGCCGCAGATCCGCGAGATGCGCGAGGTGATGATCCGGTACGCGGCCGCCGGCCGGACCGTCATCGTGTCCAGCCACCTGCTGGCCGAGGTCGAGCAGAGCTGCACCGACCTGGTGGTGATGGACCGCGGGCGGCTGGTCACGGCCGGGCCGGTCGGCGAGATCATCGGCGCGGGTGAGCTGCTGATGATCGGCGTGGCCGCGGGCTGCGACCCGGAGTCGGTGGTCGAGAAGGTGGGAGCCCTGGCCGGGGTCGGCTCGGCGGAGGCCGTCGCGGGCGGGCTGCTGGTCCGGCTGGACGGGCTCGCCGCGAGCGAGCTGCTGGCGGAGCTGGTGCGGCTGGGGGTGCCGGTGGAGAGTGCCGGACCGCAGCGGCGCCTGGAGGACGCGTTCCTGTCGTTGATCGGAGGTGCGGCGTGAGCGCCGGTACTACGGATCGGGTCCCGGCCGGGGCCGGGCCCGTCCCGACGGACCATGCGCAGGGGTACCGGGCGAGCCGGACCCTGCCGCTGCGGGTCGAGGCGATGCGGCAGCTGCGCCGTCGCCGCACGATGGTGATCGGCGGGGTGCTGGCCGCGATGCCGTTCGTCATCCTGGCGGCGTTCCAGATCGGCGGCACCCCCGGGCGCCCCGACCGGACCACCTTCATCGACCTGGCCACCGCCTCGGGCGCCAACTTCGCCGTCACCATGCTGTTCGTCGGCACCGGCTTCATGCTGGTGATCCCCGTCGCGCTGTTCTGCGGGGACACCGTGGCCTCCGAGGCCAGCTGGTCCTCGCTGCGCTACCTGCTGGCCGCGCCGGTGCCGCGGGCGCGGCTGCTGGTGCGCAAGTTCGCGGTCGGGCTGGCGTTCTCGGCGGTCGCGATCGTCATGCTGCCCGCGATCGGACTGGTCGTGGGCACGGTGGCGTACGGGTGGGGGGACCTCAAGCTGCCCGCCGGGGCCAGCCTGCCGGCCGGGGAGGCACTGCCCCGGATCGCGATCGCGGTGGCGTTCGTGTTCCTGAGCGAGCTGGTGATCGCGGCGCTGGCGTTCTGGCTGTCGACGGCGACGGACGCGCCGCTGGGGGCGGTCGGCGGGGCGGTGTTCCTGTCGATCATCACCGGGGTGCTGGACGCCGTCACGGCCCTGGGCGACCTGCGGGAGTGGCTGCCGGCGCACTGGCAGTACGCCTGGGCGGACGCCCTGCAGCCGCAGTTGGAGTGGGGCGGCATGGTGCAGGGGGTGTCGTTGTCGCTGTCGTACGCGGTGGTGCTGTTGGCGCTGGCGTTCCGGGGGTTCGCCCGCAAGGACGTGGTGTCGTAGCGGGGGCTCGGCCGGTGGGGCGTTCGGTTCAGCCGGGTGTCGGGGTCAGGGGCGTCAGGGTCAGGGGAGCGCGGGGGCCGGGGTGCCGGACAGGGCGTCGAAGAGGAGGCGCCACAGCGGCTCCCCGCCGGGGGTGCGGGTGCCGGTCACGTCCCCTTCGGCGCCCTCCGTACGGGTGTTCAGCAGTCCGCGGATCACGGTCAGCAGCAACTCGGCCACCAGGGAAGCACTGTGGGCGGGGAAGCCGCTGTCGCGCTGGGCCCGGCGGACCAGGTCGGTCAGCGAGACGTGCATCTCGGCGAGGACGTCGTCGGGGGAGTTCGCCAGGTCGGGGCAGTCCGCGGCGAGCCGGAGCGCGGCGCGCAGCCGGAGGTCGGAGCGCAGCCGGTCGGCGAGGGCGACCATGATGCCTTCGAGGGCCCCGGCGGGGTCGGCGCCCGGGGTGTCGTACTCGGTCCGCAGGCTCGCCCAGGTGCTCCGGGACTCCTGGATCAGGGCCCGGGCCAGCGAGGCCTTCGAGGGGAAGTGGCCGTAGAGCGCGCCCTTGGTCATGCCGATGCGGTCGGCCACGGTGTTCAGCGTGGTGCTCTCGTAGCCCTGGGCGGCGAAGATCTCGGCCGCCGCCGTCAGGACCTTCTCCCTTGTGCGGCGCGCCCGTTCCTGCTGTGCCATGCCACTGCCCTCCCTCGTCGCGACAGCCCATACATACCATCGGGATGGAATGTTGTTGCAAAGCTTCCTCCATGGGAGGGGGTGCTCCGGGAGTGCCTCCCGGACCGTCAGGCCGGGTCGGTCACCCCGCGCCCGGTGGTGAGGACCAGCAGGCCGCCGAGGACGGCCAGGCCCAGCAGGACGGCGCCGAAGACCGTGGCGCCGGTGGTCAGGCCCACCGCGTCGCTGAGGAAGCCGGCCGAGACGGGCAGCAGGCCGGCCGGGAGGTAACCGCCCACGTTGAGCGCGGCGTTGGCCTCGGCGAGGCGCTGCGGCGCAACCCCGCTGTTCAGCAGTGACAGGCCGCCGAGCTGGCCCGCGCCCTGGCCGGCGCCGGCCAGCAGGGCGGCGAGGACCAGCGCCGCCGGGCTCCCGGTGTGCACGGCGGTGACCAGGGCGGCCATGCTCAGTGCGGTCGCCGCCGCACCGGCCGTCAGGATGCCGCGACGGCGCAGCCGCTGGACGGCGAACTGCACCCCGGTCGCGACGAGGAACATCACGAAGGCCATCGCCCCGGCGACGATCCGGTTGGTGCTGCCGAGCAGGCCGGACAGCAGGGAGGGGCCCAGCGAGAGCACGAACGAGGTCGCGGTGATGCCCGGCGCGAACACCGCGATGCCGAGGGCGAGTCGGCGGCCGTTGCCGCGCGGGACCCCGGGCACCCGGATCCAGGGGCCGCGGCCGCGGGACTCCGGGCGGGGCACCGGCATCCGCAGTACGACCAGCACCGCGGCGGCCAGCAGCACGGCCTCGACCGCGAAGACGGTACCGGTCGGCGCGGGGGCCAGCTCGGAGAGCAGGCCGGCGAGCAGCGGGCCGAGTCCGGCGCCGAAGACCATCGCGCAGGAGGCGAGCAGGGCGGCGGTCCGCCTGCGCTCCGGCCCGGCGACGTCGGTCACCGCGGCCATTCCGGCCGAGACGACGGCGCCGACCGCGATGCCGGTGAACAGCCGCGCCACGATCAGTGCGGCGACGCTGGTGGCGGTACCGAAGACCAGGCAGGCGGCGAGGGCGAGCGCCAGGGCGGGCAGCAGGACGGGCTTGCGGCCGATCCGGTCGGAGAGCACGCCGGAGACCAGCAGCGAGCCGATCAGGCCGGCGATGTAGCACGCGAACACCACGGTGAGGGTGCCCTTGGAGAAGCCGATGTCGTGCTGCCACAGCCCGTACAGCGGGGTGGCGGCGTTGGACAGGACGAAGACGGCGGTGACCGGCCAGGCGGCGAGCCAGATCCACCATCGGGGGGCGGGTGGGGTCGGGGTGGCGGCGGGTGGGTTGGGGGCGATGGCCTCCGGGGTCGGGGTGGTGGCGGCCGGGGTGGTCCTGGTTGCGGGCATGACGGGTCCCTCCCGAGGCGGGCTGCGGGGCTCCGCAGCTGTACGAGTTGAGTCGAACTTAGCATCCAGTACGATTGGAGTCGTACTGAAATCCGGGATCGCCTCGCGGGCCGTCGGGCCGGTGGAGTCGAGGAGTTGAGGAGTTGAGGACCGTGCCGATGCCGACGAGCGCCGCTGCCGCACCCGCCGTCAAGGTGCTCCCCGAGCCGTCCGGCCTGCCCGAACCGCTGCCCGAGCCGGGCCGCGACGAGCTGCGGCTGGAGACCGTGCTGGGCGCGCTCAGCGACCCGCTGCGGCTGACGATCGTGCGCAAGCTCCTGCTGGAGTCCGAGGACTACGACCACTCCTGCGGCTGGTTCGGCCTCGACCGGCCCAAGTCCTCGCTCACCCACCACTTCAAGGCGCTGCGCGAGGCGGGGGTCACGCGCCAACGGCAGTACGGGCTGGAGCGCCGCAGCCATGTGCGGGTCGAGGACCTCGACGCCCGCTTCCCGGGGCTACTCGCGCTGGTGGCGGCCTGGAGCCCGCAGGGCTGACGGGCCTCGTGGTGAGGGGTTCGCCGCCGGGTGCGGGATCATGGGTGGGTATCCCTGAACTCGTTCGTCGAAGGACCCGAACCGTGGCCCAGATCGTCCTCTTCCACTCCGCCCACGGCCTGAGCCCGGCCGTACGGGCCGCCGCCGACCGGCTGCGCGCCGCCGGGCACACCGTGCACACGCCGGACCTGTTCGAAGGGCGCACCTTCGACGACAACGAGGCCTCCCAGGCGTACCAGGAGGAGATCGGCGGCGGCGACGAACTGCTCCGGCGCGCGGTCGCGGCCTCCGCCCCGCTCTCCGAGGGCGGGCTGGTGTACGCCGGGTTCTCGCTCGGCGGCGCGATCGCGCAGAACCTGGCGCTGGCCGACGAGAAGGCGCGCGGGCTGCTACTCCTGCACGGCACCTCGGACCTGCGCGAGGACGCGGTGACCTCCGTCCCCGTCCAGCTGCACATGGCGGAGCCGGACCCGTTCGAGCCGGAGGACTGGCTGAACGCCTGGTACCTGCGGATGCTGCGGGCGGGCGCGGAGGTCGAGGTGCACCGCTACCAGGGCGCCGGGCACCAGTTCACCGACCCGGACCTGGACGACTACGACGCGGAGGCCGCCGAGCGGGCCTGGGTGGCGGCGCTGGACTTCCTGGCGGACCTGGAGGCGTAGCGCCGGGGACGGAGACGGCCGGTCGCGGACGGACGGTCGCGGACGGCCGGGGGCGCCCGGGCTCCGGTGGCGGTGCGGCCACGATCCGTCCGGTGGATATCATCCGGTAATGGCTGAACTTCGCTCCCGCACGGTGGTTTTCGACATAGACGGCACGCTCTGCTTCGACGGGCGGACGATCGACCGGCGCATCCTGGACGCGATCGGGGAGTGCGAGCGGGCCGGGTTCCGGCTGGTGTTCGCCTCCGCGCGACCGGTGCGGGACCTGCTGCCGGTGCTCGGCGGGGCGTTCCCCGGTGCGGTGCTGATCGGCGGGAACGGCAGCCTGGTGTCCGTCGACGGGCGGGTGGAGGCCCGGGCCGCGTTCCGGGCCGCCGGGTTCGGGGCGCTGATGGAGGCGGTCGGGCGGCACGGGGCGACGTATCTCGCGGACGGGCCCTGGGACTACGCGTACACCGGGCCGGCGGACCACCCGATCCGCGGCCGGGTGGACCAGGGCGGGCTGGCCCGGCGGGTCGAGCTGGCCGAACTGCCCGAGGTGGTCAAGTTCCTGGTCGTCGGCGGCGCCGACCCGGCCGGGCTGGCCGAGGTCGGCCGGGGGCTCGGACTGACCGTCAACCACCACCTGGACGAGGCGATCATCGACTTCGCGCCGGGGGCGACGAACAAGTGGGAGGCGCTGCGGTCGCTGGGGATCGCGGAGTACGTCGCCTTCGGCAACGACATCAACGACCTCGACCTGCTGCGGAACGCGGAGCGGTCCGTACGGGTCGGTGCGCACGCCGGGCTGGACGGGGTCGCGCAGGTGACGGTCCCCGCCGAGCCGGCGGCGGTGGCGGCGGAGATCGGCCGGGTGGCGGTCGGCTGACCGTTCGCCACGGTTTCTGTTGCGGTTGCTGTTACGGGCGGGTGCCGTGGCGGGCGGGTGCGGTCAGGGGCGGGCCGGGCCGCGGCGGGGGAGGGTCTGGCTGTAGACGACGCTGGTGGTGGTGGAGCCGAAGCCGGCCAGCGAGTCGATCAGGGTCTCCAGGTGTTCCATGGAGGTCGCGGCCACCTTGAGGGTGTAGCAGTCGTCGCCGGTGGTGCGCAGGCACTCCAGGATCTCGCGGCGCTCCGAGAGCAGGTGGTGCAGCGGCTGGTGGCGGTTGCCCGGGTACTTGAGGCGGACCACGGCGAGCACCGGGTAGCCGACCTTGGAGAGGTCGACGCTGGCGTGGTAGCCGGTGATCACGCCCAGCGACTCCAGGTTCCGCACCCGCTCGGTGGTGGCGGACGGGCTGAGGTTGACCCGGCGGCCCAGCTCGCTGAGCGAGATCCGGGCCTCCTGCTGGAGCTGGTCGATGATCGCCCAGTCGGTGTCGTCGAGGTTCACGGCCATTCCGCGATTTTACCGGGGGATTCACGGCCGGGGGCTGGTTCTGCCGTGATCATCGGGTTCCCTGCCGGATGCGGCCGGGAATAGCCTCATGGCATGCAACTAGGCGTCAACGTACCGAACTTCGGGCCGGGGACCGACCCCGGCATGCTGCGCGACTGGGCGCGGGTGGTGGAGAGCCTCGGGTTCGACCTGCTGATGGTGTCGGACCACGTCGCCGTGACGGCGGACGTGGCCGAACGCTACCCGGAGCCCTTCTACGACCCCTTCGCCACGCTGTCCTGGCTGGCGGGGGTGAGCGACGGGCGGATGCGGCTGGGCACCACCGTCCTGGTGATGCCGTACCGGCACCCGCTGCTGGTGGCCCGGATGGCCACCAGCCTGCACCGGCTCAGCGGCGGGCGCTTCGTGCTCGGCGTCGGAGTCGGCTGGGCGCGGCAGGAGTTCGAGGCCCTCGGGGTGCCGTTCGGGGCGCGGGGGCGGCTCACGGACGAGTACCTGCGGGCGGTGCGGGACGCGTGGGCGAAGCAGGGGGAGGGCGCCGCCGCCCCGGTCTGGGTCGGCGGCCACAGCGAGGCGGCGATCCGACGGGTGACCGAGCTCGGCGACGCCTGGCACCCGCTGCGGCTGCCGCTGGCCCGGATGCGGTCGGTGGTGACCCGCCACGAACTGCCGGGCTTCGCCCCGCGGATCGCGCTGCGGCTGACCGACGGGCCGCACGACGACCCGGACCGGCCCGCCGGGGTCGGCAGCCTGGCCCAGGTCGTCGACGACCTGCGGGAACTGCGCCGACTCGGCGCGGAGGCCGTGGTGTTGGACCCGTACCATGCGGACCCGGAGGAGACCCGCCACCCCGAGACGGCGTGGCGCGCCCTGACGGCCGTGGCCGAGGAATGGAGGAGGACGGCGTGATCACGACTGCCGACGAGGCGCTGCTGCGGCGCGCGATCGGAATCGCGGCCCGGGCCGTGGAGTCGGGCGACGCACCGTACGGCTCGCTGCTCGCCGGGGCGGACGGGACGGTGCTCGCCGAGGCGCACAACACCGTCCGGCGGGACGACGACATCACGGCGCACCCGGAGTTGAAGCTCGCCCGGTGGGCGGCCCGGGAGCTGGACGAGGAGGCGGCCGCCCGTACCACCATGTACACCAGCTGCCAGCCCTGCGGGATGTGCACGGGGGCGCTGGTCCGGTCGGGGATCGGGCGGGTCGTGTACGCGCTCGCGACCGAGCAGTTGGTGGAGCTCAATCCGGCGTCCGGGGCCTGGCCGGTGGTGGCGCAGGAGGGGCCGGCGCTGTTCGAGGAGGCGCGGGTGCCGATCGAGCTGTACTACCGGGGGGACTGAGGGCGGGCCGCCGGCCGGTCGAGCCGGCGGCCCCTCGGGGAGTGAGGGGCCGCCGGGGTGGGGGTGCGGTCGGCCGGCAGCGGTCAGTTGTCGTCGGACGGGGCGCCGGTCCGGGAGCCGGACGGGGGGCCGGACGGCGGGGTCGTGCCCGTCCCGGTGCTGCTCGGGTCGGGCTTCGGCGGGGCCGGGTCGGGGATGTCGGCCATCGGGAGGGACTGCTTGGGCGTGCCGCGCAGGGCGTCGTTCATGGCGTCCCGCCAGATCGGACCCGGGCCGTCGGCGCCGAACACCTCGGTGTGGAAGTCGCCGTTGATGGTGATGTTGCGCATCTCGACACCGCCGGCCGGGCCGCCCAGCCAGACCGCGGTGGCCAGCTGCGGGGTGTAACCGTTGAACCAGGCGGCCTTCTTGTGGTCCGAGGTGCCGGTCTTGCCCGCGATCTGCCGACCGTCCTTCAGGTTGAGCGCGGCACCGGTGCCCTTGTTCTCGGTCACCCCGTTCAGGACGGTGTTCATCGCCCGGGCCGTCGAGTCGGAGAACACCTTCTCGCAGTGGCCGGGCGGGGCGGGGACGTCCTTGCCCTCCACCGTGGTGATCCTGGTGATGGCGACCGGGTCGCAGTGGGTGCCCTCGGCGGCGAAGGTCGCGTAGACGTTCGCCATGGTGAGCGGGCTCATCTCCTCGACGCCCAGCGCCATCGCCGGGACCTCCTCCAGCGGCTTGCCGCTGGCCTTGGTGGTAATGCCGAACTTGTTGGCCATCTGCTTGACCGCGCAGAGGCCGATGTCCTGCTCCATCTGCACGAAGTAGGTGTTGACCGAGAGGGCCATCGCCATCTTGAGCTGGTACGGGCCCTTCTCGTTCACGGACTCGTTGGGCACCACCGTCCTGGGGTGGCCGTCGTTGCGCCAGGTCCCCTCGCAGGTCTTCATCGTCGGGTACTCGAGCTTGTTCGGCGCCGAGTACTCCTGGGTCGGCGGCAGGCCGGCCTCCAGGGCCGCGGCCGCGACGATCGGCTTGAACGTGGAGCCGGGCTGGAAGCCGGCGCCGCCGCCCATCGCCTGGTCGACGTTGAGGTTGACGACGGTCTGGTTCTTGGTCGTGTCCAGGCCGTACGGGCGGGTCTGGGCCATGGCGACGATCTTGCCCGTCCCGGGCTCGACCATGGTGGCGGCGGCGGAGACGGTGTCGGTGACCTTCACGTTGCCGCTCACCGCGTTCTGGGCCGCGGCCTGCTTGTCCGGGTCCATCGTGGTGTAGATGTTCAGGCCGCCCTTGTCCCAGAACTTCTTCCGGTCCTCGGCGGTCTTGCCGAACACCGGGTCCTGCTTGACCACATGGCGCACGTAGTCGCAGAAGAAGCCCATGCCGGCCTTGGCGGTGATGCAGCCGTTCTGCGGGTCCTTGTACTTGAGGCCCAGCGGGGCGGCCTTCGCCTCGGCCGCCTGGTCGGCGGTGATGTGCTTGTTCTCCAGCATCTTGTCGATGACGGTGTCCCGGCGCTTCTGCGCGGCCACCGGGTGCAGCTTCGGGTCGTACTGGGAGGGGTTCTGCACCAGGCCGGCGAGGGTGGCGGCCTCGGCGACGGTCAGGTCCTTGTTGCTCTTGGAGAAGTAGCGCTGGGAGGCGGCCTCCACGCCGTAGGCGCCGTTCCCGTAGAAGGTGATGTTGAGGTAGTTGGTGAGGATCTGCTCCTTCGGCAGTTCCTCGTCCAGCTTGATCGCGATCTTGAGTTCCTGGATCTTGCGGCCCAGGGTCTTGCGCTGCGCCTCCTTGACGGCGTCCTTGTTCTCGCCGGCGTTCTCCACGTTGACGTTCTTGACGTACTGCTGGGTGAGGGTGGAGGCGCCCTCGGCGGCGGTGCCCTTCTCCGCGTTCTTGCCGAGCGCGCGCAGGACGCCCTTGAGGTCGACGGCGCCGTGCTCGTAGAAGCGGGCGTCCTCGATGTCCACCTGGGCGTGCCGCATGTACGGCGACATCTGGTCGGCGGTGAGGACGGTGCGGTCGCGCTCGTAGACCTTGGCGATCAGGCCGCCCTTGGCGTCGAAGATCTGGGTGGCCTGGGTGAGCGGCGGGGTCTTGAAGTCGTCGGGAATGTCGTCGAAGCCTTCCGCGGTGCTCTTGGCGGTCAGCCCGACGCCTCCGGCGACCGGCAGCACCAGGCCCGCCAGCAGCACGCCGGACACGACGCTCACACCCACGAAGGTCGCACCGAGACGGGCCAGCCGGAGCGGCGACCTGCGGGCCGGCCGGGTATCGGCGGTATCGGCACGGTCGGAGGAATTTCGTATCGGCGGGAGTTTCGATTCCATTCCGGAATGCTAACCGTCGGTCCTCGCTGGGCGAACGACTTTTCGGCCGGGACTGTCACGGCCTTGCAACAGATGGTCGCCGGGCCTTCGAGAAGGAGAATCGCATACGAACTCAATGAATTCGGGGGAATTATTCGCTACGTACTCGAATCGACGCACCCGGCGGTGCGGCCCTCCCCTCCCCGTGACCCCTCCCACCACCCTGATGCGGTGGCAGCGGCGAAACGTTGCGCCGCAGGACGATCCGGGGGAGGAAACGGCGCTCCGCGCAGGCGCCGGGGTGGCCCTCTCCAGGGGCGGGCGGGCTAGAGTGGACGGGTGAACGCGTGAGTGACGGTCCGGACCCCGAGAGGCGTTCCGGGCCACCTCCATTTCCAGGGCTTTCTCCCCCTGTGACCTGCGCGTTCGCCGGCCCGCCAGATCAGCACCAGAGCCTCCGGAGGCCCCGCCTTGAGCGATCAGCCGTTCGCGCATCTGCACGTTCACACCGAGTACTCGATGCTGGACGGTGCCGCCCGGCTGAAGCAGATGTTCAAGGAGGTCGAGCGGCTGGGGCAGACCCACGTCGCGATGACCGACCACGGGAACATGTACGGCGCCGCCGAGTTCCACAAGCAGGCGACCGAGGCCGGGATCACCCCGGTGATCGGGATCGAGGCGTACGTCGCCCCCGAGTCCCGCTCCAACACCAAGCGCATCCTGTGGGGCCAGCCGCACCAGAAGCGGGACGACGTCTCCGCGTCCGGCGCGTACACCCACAAGACCATCTGGGCCCGGAACAAGGAGGGCCTGCACAACCTCTTCAAGCTGACCTCGCGCTCCTACTCCGAGGGCTGGCTGGTGAAGTGGCCCCGGATGGACAAGGAGCTGATCTCCGAGCTGTCCGGCGGCCTGATGGCCACCACCGGCTGCCCGTCCGGCGAGGTGCAGACCCGGCTGCGGCTGGGGCAGTTCGAGGAGGCACTCAAGTCCGCGGCCGACTACCAGGACATCTTCGGCAAGGAGAACTACTTCCTGGAGCTGATGGACCACGGCCTGGAGATCGAGAAGCGGGTCCGCGACGGGCTGCTGGAGATCAGCCGGAAGCTGGACATCCCGCCGGTGGTCACCAACGACTCGCACTACACCACCGAGGCCGACGCCGGCGCCCACGACCTGCTGCTCTGCGTGCAGACCGGCAAGAACCTCTCGGACCCGGACCGCTTCCGCTTCGACGGCACCGGCTACTACATCAAGTCCGCCGCCGAGATGTACGCGCTGGACTCCTCGGACGCCTGGCAGGAGGGCTGCCGCAACAGCCAGCTGCTGGTCGCCTCCCGGGTCGACACCGAGGGCATGTTCAAGTTCAAGAACCTGATGCCCCGGTTCCCGATCCCGGAGGGCTTCGAGTCCGAGGCGGACTTCTTCAAGTCCAAGGTCTGGGAGGGCATGGACTGGCGCTTCCCGAACGGGTACGACGAGGAGCACAAGAAGCTCGCCGAGTACGAGATGGACACCATCATCCAGATGGGGTTCCCGGCGTACTTCCTCGTGGTCGCCGACTTCATCATGTGGGCGAAGAGCCAGGGCATCGCGGTGGGCCCGGGCCGCGGTTCGGCGGCCGGTTCGCTGGTCGCCTACGCGATGGGCATCACCGACCTCGACCCGATCCCGCACGGCCTGATCTTCGAGCGCTTCCTCAACCCCGAGCGCATCTCCATGCCCGATGTCGACATCGACTTCGACGAGCGCCGGCGCGGTGACGTGATCCGGTACGTGACGGAGAAATGGGGGTCCGACAAGGTCGCCATGATCGTCACCTACGGCACCATCAAGGCGAAGGCCGCCATCAAGGACTCCTCCCGGGTCCTCGGCTACCCGTACGCGATGGGCGACCGGATCACCAAGGCGATGCCGCCGGACGTCATGGGCAAGGGCATCCCGCTCTCCGGCATCACGGACAGCAGCCACCCCCGCTACAGCGAGGCGGGCGAGATCCGCGCGCTGTACGAGAACGACCCGGACGTCCGGAAGGTCATCGACACCGCGCGCGGCATCGAGGGCCTGATCCGCCAGCCCGGCGTGCACGCGGCCGGCGTCATCATGTCCGCCGAGCCGCTGACCGACCACATCCCGGTCTGGACCCGGCACACCGACGGCGTCACCATCACGCAGTTCGACTACCCCACTTGCGAGGGCCTCGGCCTCCTCAAGATGGACTTCCTCGGCCTGCGCAACCTGACGATCATGGACGACGCCGTCAAGGCGATCGAGAAGAACAAGGGCATCAAGATCAACCTTCTTGAGCTGCCCCTCGACGACAAGCCGACCTACGAACTCCTCGCCCGCGGCGACACGCTCGGCGTCTTCCAGCTCGACGGCGGGCCGATGCGCTCGCTGCTGCGCCTGATGAAGCCCGACAACTTCGAGGACATCTCCGCCGTCCTCGCGCTGTACCGACCGGGCCCGATGGGCGTCAACTCCCACACCAACTACGCGCTGCGCAAGAACGGGCAGCAGGAGATCACCCCGATCCACCCGGAGCTGGAGAAGCCCCTGGAGGAGGTGCTCCGGCCCACCTACGGCCTGATCGTGTACCAGGAGCAGGTGCAGAAGGCCGCGCAGATCCTGGCCGGCTACTCACTCGGCCAGGCCGACCTGCTGCGCCGCGCGATGGGCAAGAAGAAGAAGGAGATCCTGGAGGCGGAGTTCGTCCCCTTCCAGAAGGGCTGCCGCGAGCGCGGCTACTCCGACGCGGCCATCCAGGCGGTGTGGGACGTCCTCGTCCCCTTCTCCGGCTACGCGTTCAACAAAGCGCACACCGCCGGGTACGGGCTGGTCTCGTACTGGACGGCGTACCTCAAGGCCAACTACCCGGCCGAGTACATGTCCGGGCTGCTCACCTCCGTCAAGGACGACAAGGACAAGTCGGCGGTCTACCTCAACGAGTGCCGCAAGATGGGCATCCAGGTGCTGCCGCCGGACGTCAACGAGTCGGACTCGGACTTCACGCCGCACGGCAGCGACACCGTCCGGTTCGGCCTGACCGCCATCCGCAACGTCGGCGGGCCGGTGGTCGAGTCGATGATCCGCACCCGGAAGGCGAAGGGGAAGTTCAGCTCCTTCCCGGACTTCCTGGAGAAGGTGGAGTCGGTGGTCTGCAACAAGCGGACCGTCGAATCCCTCATCAAGGCCGGGGCGTTCGACTCCCTCGGGCACACCCGCAAGGGCCTGAGCGCGCAGTTCGAGCCGATGATCGACAACGTCGTCGGGGTGAAGCGCAAGGAGGCCGAGGGCCAGTTCGACCTCTTCGGCGGCGACACCGCCTCGGACGAGCCGAGCTTCGGGCTGGACGTGGTGTTCTCCGAGGAGGAGTGGGAGAAGTCCTTCCTGCTCACCCAGGAGCGGGAGATGCTCGGCCTGTACGTCTCCTCGCACCCGCTGCACGGCATCGAGCACGTGCTCGCCGACAAGGCGGACTGCGCGATCGCGGACCTCGCGGAGCGGCCGGACGGGACGATCGTCACCATCGGCGGCATCATCTCGGGCCTCCAGCGGAAGATGACCAAGCAGGGCAACGCCTGGGCGATCGCCACCGTCGAGGACCTGGCGGGCTCGATCGACTGCATGTTCTTCCCGGCCAGCTACCAACTGGTCTCCTCCCAACTCGTCGAGGACGCCGTGGTGTTCGTGCGCGGCAAGCTGGACAAGCGGGAGGACGTGCCGCGACTGATGGGCATGGAGCTGTCCGTCCCGGACCTGTCGAACGCCCACGCCGAGGCGCCGATCACCATCAACATCCCGACCGGGAAGGTCACCCCGCCGCTGGTCGCCCGGCTCAGCGAGGTGCTGACCCACCACAAGGGCACGACCGAGGTGCGGGTGCGGCTGGAGGGGCCCACCAAGACCACGGTGCTGCGGCTGGACCGGCACCGGGTGAAGTCCGACCCGGCGCTGTACGGGGACTTGAAGCAGCTGCTCGGGCCGAGCTGCCTGGCGGTCTAGCGGGGAGGCTGGGCGGCGGGGTGTTCGTCAGCCCCCGCTGCCCAGCCCCGGCGGGACGGCCGTGTGGAGGGCCGAGACGAAGGCCGAGATGGCCGGGTGGGAGCCCGCGCCGGCCCGGAAGGCGGCGCGGGTGCGGCGGTACATCGCCAGCCTGGTGAGGACCACGCCGGGCGGGGCCCCGGCGGTGCCCAGGTGGGGGACCAGGGCCACCCCCTGGCCCGCGGCGACCAGCGAGAGCACCGTGGTGAAGTCGTCGATCTGGTGCCGGATCCGGGGTGCGAAGCCCGCCGCCTCGCAGGCGCGGACGGCCATGGTGTGGCAGAGCGTGCCCGGCGGGGAGGTGATCCACGGCGCACCGCGCTGCTCGGCGAGCACCGCCGGGGTGCGGGCGGCCAGGTACATCGGCTCGGTGAAGACCGGGCGGGTCACGGCCAGGCCCGGTTCCGGGTCGGCCGGGACGAGGTCGTACTCGTGCACCAGCGCCACGTCCAGCTCGCCCGCGCGCAGCGCCGCGCCGACGGCCGCAGGGTCCACCTCGGTGACCATCGGCTCCAGGTCCGGGTGCCAGGAGGCCAGCCCGGCGAGCACCGCCGGGATGATCGCGCGGGCCGCCGAGGGGTAGGTGCCGATCCGCAGCGGACCGGCCAACCCCCGCTTGGCGTGGGCGAGTTCGGCGTCCGCCTGTTCCAGCAGGGCCAGTACGGACTCGGCGTGGCGGACCAGGCCCCGGCCGGCCGGGGTGAGGGTGACCCGCCGCCCGGTGCGCTCCAGCAGCGGGACGCCGGCCTCCTTCTCCAGGACGGACAGCTGCTGGGACACCGCGGAGGCGCTGAACGACAGGGCCTCGGCGACGGCCGCGATGGTGCCGAGGTGGGCGAGTTCGCGCAGCAGGCGCAGTCGTCGGACGTCGAGCATCGGCTCAGCTTACGAGAAGCGTCACACATGTGAACTGGACCCGGGCGATCGACGGGCCGCAGGATCGTCGGTATGGAACTCAAGGGCATCCACGTCCCCCTGGTCACCCCCTTCGCCGCCGACGGCTCCGTCGCCCTCGACGCGCTGGAGAAGCTCGCGTACGAGGTGCTGGACGCCGGGGCGGCCGGCCTGGTCGCGCTCGGCACCACCGGCGAGCCCGCCGCGCTCACCGCCGAGGAGCGGGACGCGGTGGTCGGCGTCGCCGCGGCCGCCTGCGCGGAGCGCGGGGCGCAGCTGACCGTCGGCGCCTCCGGCGGCGACACCCGGGCCGTCGGCGAGGCGCTGGCCGTGCTCGGCGCGCGGGTGCCGGGGGCGGCGGCGCTGGTCACCACGCCCGCCTTCGTCCGGGCCGGCGAGGCCGGGACGGTCGCGCACTTCCGGGCGCTGGCCGCGGGCAGCCCGCTGCCGCTGGTCGTCTACCACATCCCGTACCGCACCGGGCAGCAGCTCTCCACCGCCGCGCTGCGCGAACTGGCCGCGATCGACGGGGTGGTGGGCGTCAAGTACGCGACCGGCGGGCTGGATCAGACGGCGGCCGAGCTGCTTGCCGACGCCCCGGCCGGGTTCGCCTTCCTCACCGGGGAGGACGCCTTCCTGTCGCCGATGCTGGCGCTGGGCGCGGCGGGCGGCATCCTCGCCTCCGCGCACCTGGCGACCGCCCGCTTCGTCGAGCTGTACGAGGCCTGGCGGGCCGGGGACGTCGAGCGGGCCCGGGAGCTGGGGCACCGGCTGACCGGGCTGGCGCTGTCCGCCTTCACGGCCCCGAACCCGACGGTGACCAAGGGCGTGCTGCACGCCCAGGGCCGGATCCCGACCCCGGACGTACGGCTGCCGCTGCTGCCGGCCGGGGAGGCGGAGGTCGCGGCCGCGCTGGCCCTCGCCAATGGTCTGGACCACTGAGGGCCGTCCGGGCCCGCTCTCACACCGTGGAATACCAGGTCGCCCCACCCGCGTGACAAGGCATGATGGGCAGAGTGCGGCTGTAGACAGCACCATTCAGAGGAGTAGTCGGAATGAAGATCGGCATTGTCGGTGCCACCGGCCAGGTCGGCGGCGTGGTCCGCGAGATCCTGGCGGAGCGGGCTGGTCGTGAAGGTGGACTGGGCCCGGTGGAGCAGCTGCGGTTGTTCGCCTCGGCCCGTTCGGCCGGGCGCACGCTGCCCTGGCAGGGCACCGAGGTCACCGTCGAGGACGCGGCCACGGCCGACTACACCGGCCTGGACATCGTGATCTTCTCGGCCGGAGGCTCCACCTCCAAGGCCCTGGCCCCCAAGGTCGCCGCCTCCGGCGCCGTCGTCATCGACAACTCCTCCGCCTGGCGCCGTGACCCCGAGGTCCCGCTGGTCGTCTCCGAGGTCAACCCGGAGGCCATCGCCGACCGGCCCAAGGGCATCATCGCCAACCCCAACTGCACCACCATGGCCGCCATGCCCGTGCTGCGCCCGCTGCACGAGGAGGCGGGGCTCGCCGCCCTGGTCGTCTCCACCTACCAGGCCGTCTCCGGCAGCGGCGTCGCCGGTGTCGCCGAGCTGCAGGACCAGGCCGCCAAGGTCGTGGACGGCGCCTCCGCGCTCGCCCACGACGGCTCCGCCGTCGAGTTCCCCGAGCCCAAGGTCTACCGGCGGCCGATCGCCTTCAACGTGGTGCCGCTGGCCGGCTCCATCGTCGAGGACGGCTCCAACGAGACCGACGAGGAGCAGAAGCTCCGCCACGAGAGCCGCAAGATCCTCGGCATCCCCGAGCTCAAGGTCGCCGGCACCTGCGTGCGCGTCCCGGTCTTCTCCGGCCACTCGCTCCAGATCAACGCCCGCTTCGAGCGCCCGATCAGCCCCGAGCGGGCCGCCGAGCTGCTCGCCGCCGCCCCCGGCGTCGAGCTGTCCGAGATCCCCACCCCGCTCCAGGCCGCCGGTCAGGACCCGAGCTACGTCGGCCGCATCCGGGTCGACGAGACGGTGGAGCACGGCCTGTCGCTGTTCGTCTCCAACGACAACCTGCGCAAGGGCGCCGCGCTCAACGCCGTCCAGCTCGCCGAGCTGGTCGCCGCCGAGCTGCTCGCCGCCGAGCTCAAGGGCTGATCCGGGTCAACCCCGCGTGACGTTTGGCGGGCCCCGTCGTTGAACGGGGCCCGCCTTCGTGTTTCTTTGCGACTCATTGGGGCGGCTGTTGCGTGACCGGGACATCCGCCGAGGTTCGGGCCGCGAACCTGGGGGAAAAGGTGACCCAACGATCGGGCGGTCAGGGGCCCCCTCACCCCGCACGCCGGGTCGACGGGCGGACCGCCCACCCAGACCGACCTTCGAGGGCGAGCGGAAAGAGGTGCGCGGATGGACCGCTGTGTCGTCCTGGTGGATGCCGGATACCTGTTGGGTGCCGCCGCCAGCCTGCTCGCCGGAGACCCCTCCCGCTCCAAGGTCACCGTCGACCACACCGCGCTGATCAGCGCCCTGCGCGAACGCGCCGAGGCCGAGACCGGGCTGCCGCTGCTGCGGATCTACTGGTTCGACGCGGCCCCCGACCGCCGCCCGATGCCCGAGCACCGGCGGCTGCGGGTGCTGCCCCGCGTGACCGTGCGGCTGGGCGCCCTCACCCGGGCCGAGGGGCGCTGGGTGCAGAAGGGCGTCGACGCCGCGATGCACGCCGAACTCTCCGAACTCGCCCGTAACCGGGCCTGCGCGGACGTCGTCCTGATCACCGGCGACGGGGACCTGCTGCCCGGCATGATGACCGCCAAGGAGCACGGCGTGGCCGTGCACCTGTGGGCGTTGCAGGCCGCCGACGGGGACTTCAACCAGTCCGAGGACCTGGTCGGCGAGGCCGACGAGCGGCGGGTCCTGGACCGCGAGTGGATCGAGGGGTCCTTCTCGCTGCGCGACCACTCCACCGTCTTCCCGGCGCCCGGGACGGGCGGCGCCCGGCAGGAGATCGCCAAGATCCTCGCCGCCCCGCCGGCCCCGCTGCCCAGCGTGGTGCCCCCCGGCGTCCGGCCGGCCGCCGCCGAGGCGGTGCCCGAGGCGCCCGCCGCGAACGGGCGGCCCCAGCCGGCCGCCGCCCTGCGGGTGGTGCCCACCCCGAAGGACCTCGCCGGGCGGGTCTCGGCCGTCACCCCGATCACCGCGGCGGCGAACGGGCACGCCAACGGACACGCCGCGGCCGGACAGGCCGCCAACGGGCAGCCGACCGGCGGACCGGTGCTGCGCTGGTCCTCCGACCGGGGCTGGGTCGACCGGCCCGCCCCCGAGCCGTCCGTCACCGCCGGGGACGGCCTGCCCACGCTGGCCCAGCTCACCACCGCCGAACAGCGCTGGGCCGACCGCGAGGAGGACATCACCACCATCGGCGGCGACGCCCACGAGGTCGGGCAGGTCTTCGCCCGCCGCTGGAGCGACCGCCTCGGCGACCTCGAACGGCTCACCCTGCTCTGGCCCGACTACCCGCGCATCCCGCACCGGGTCGACGGCGAGCTGCTGCGCTACGCGGCCCGCTTCGGACTGCTCGCCCACAAGGACGACCAGATCGACGAGCACGACCGCTACGCCATCCGGGCGGGGTTCTGGAAGGAACTGGCGGCCCGGGTCCCGGGCGGGTCGATGGTGGTGGACGACTGACGCGTCCCGGCGGCCTCCGGCGACCGGCCCCCGTTGTCCGGTTCGCCCGTGTGAGCGCGTAAAGTCTCCGGTCGTGGAAGAGACGGCCGGGCGAGCACCCCAGGACACCCCCGCGCCGTGCGTGGCCGTACGCGATCTGGTCCGGACCTACCGCACCGGGCGCGGCGCCGCCGCCACCGAGATCCGGGCCAACGACGGGATCAGCCTGACCGTCCGCGAGGGCGAGGTCTTCGGGCTGCTCGGGCCCAACGGCGCCGGGAAGTCCACGCTCGTCCGCCAGCTCACCGGCCTGCTGCGGCCGGACTCCGGCACCGTCGAACTGCTCGGGCACGACATCGTGCGGCACCCGGAGCGGGCCGCCCGGCTGCTCGGCTACCTCGGGCAGGAATCCACCGCGCTGGACGAGCTGACCGTCGCACTGGCCGCCGAGACCACCGGACGGTTGCGCGGGCTCTCGCGCACGGCCGCCCGCGGCGCGGCCGCGGAGGTCCTCACCGAACTCGGGCTGGAGCCGATCGCCGGCCGGCCGCTGGCCAAGCTGTCCGGCGGGCAGCGGCGGCTCGCCTGCTTCGCGGCCACCCTGGTGGGGGAGCGGCCGCTGCTCGTCCTGGACGAACCCACCACCGGCATGGACCCGGTCGCCCGGCGGGCCGTCTGGTCGGCCGTCGACCGGCGGCGGGCCGAGCACGGGACGACGGTGCTGCTGGTCACCCACAACGTGATCGAGGCGGAGACCGTGCTCGACCGGGTCGCCGTGATCGACGAGGGCCGGGTGATCGCCTGCGACACGCCCGGCGGGCTCAAGGCCCTGGTGGACGGCGACGTCCGGCTCGACCTGGTCTGGCGGGACGAGGCGCCGATCGGCGTCCCCGCCGTCGCCGAACTGGCCGCGCGCGCCGAACGCACCGGGCGCCGCTGGACCGTCCGCACCACCCCCGAGCAGGCCCGCGAACTGGTCGCCGCCGTCACCACCGGCCCGGCCTTCGCCGCCCTCGACGACTTCACCCTCGCCACCCCGAGCCTTGAGGACGCCTACCTCAAGCTGGGCGGCCGCCACGGAGGACTGGCCAAGTGACGCTGCTCTCGGTGCCCCCGCGGACCGGCCGGGCCACGGCCGGCGCCGCCCCGCTCGCCCCCGCCGCCCGGCTGCTGCCCGCCCTGGCCGCGGTGTACCGGGCGCAGCTCACCCGGGCGAAGGTCGCGCGGATTCCGCTGCTGTTCGTGGCCACCTTCCAGTCCGTCGGCATCCTGGTGATGATGCGGGGCGTCGTGGACGGCGGGCAGACCTCGGCGGCGCGGTCGGTGGTCGCCGGGTCGAGCGTGCTGGTGGTGGCGTTCGTCGCGCTCAACCTGCTGGCCCAGTACTTCGGGAAGCTCCGTGCCACCGGCGGCCTCGACCACTACGCGACGCTGCCCGTCCCGGCCGCCTCGGTGGTGCTCGGCGCGGCCGCCGCGTACGCCTCGTTCACGCTGCCCGGCACGCTCGTCACGGCCGGCATCGGCGCGGTGATGTTCGGGCTGCCGCTCGGGCAGCTGTGGGTGCTGCTCGCCGTGGTGCCGCTCGCCGGGGCGGCGCTGTCCGGGCTGGGCGCGGCCTGCGGGCTGCTGGCGCCGCGGCAGGAGATCGCGACGATGCTGGGGCAGCTCGGCATGTCGGCGGCGCTGCTGCTCGGCGTGCTGCCGGTCGACCACCTGCCGCAGCCGGTGCTGTGGCTGCGCGACCTGCTGCCGTCGACGTACGGGGTGGAGGCGTTCGCGCGGACCTTCGCGCCGGATCCGGACTGGGGCATGGTGCTGGCCGACCTCGGGGTGTGCGCGGGGGTGGGCGTGGTGTCGCTGGCCCTGGCCACCTGGGCGTACCGGCGGGCTGTCGCGCGGTAGGGCGTTGCCGCGGGTGGGTTCGGCGGATCTTGCCGGGGCTGCGGTGCGGTCTGCGGTGCGGTGGGCGGTGCGGCCGTTCGGACGGGCGTCGTGAAACGATGGGACCCGTGACCGTACCGAACACACCTCCGGAACCCGCCCGCGCCGATGTGCCGGCCGAGCCGGGAGCCGTACCCGACCCGTTCGCACCGCCGCCGGCCTCCGACCAGGAGCCGCCCGCCGGCCTGCCCGCGGCGCCGCCCGCGGGCGGGCGCCGGGTGCCGGACGAGCTGCGGATCGGCGCCGGGGTGGTGCTGGTGTGCCTGCTGGCCGGACTGGTGATGGCCGGGCTGTGGGCCTGGCTGGCGCCCAAGGTGCCGCTGGTCGTCGACGGCGACCGGATCCTTTACGTCGACCCCGAGGGCGAGCAGCGGGCCGGCGCCGACGCGGTGTTCGTGCTGATCGGGCTGGGCGCCGGCATCCTCACCGCGCTCGGGGCCTTCCTGGTGACCCGCAAGCGCGGCGGCGGGATCTCGGTCGCGCTGGGGCTGGCGATCGGCGGACTGCTCGGCTCGTACGGGGCCTGGAAGCTCGGCCGCTGGCTCGGGCCGAGCGACAACCTGATCGGCGAGGCCCGGCGGGTCGGCAACGGCGGGCACTTCGACGCGAGCATCGACCTGGGGGCGATGGGGGCGCTGCTGGTGTGGCCGATGGTGGCGATGGTGGTGCTGCTGGCGCTGTCGGCGGCGTTCGGGAAGCGGGAGGAGGACCCGCCGCCGTACTGGGGGGTGCCGGCCGGGTCGTACGGGGACCCGGCGGGGCCTCCTGCGGAGGTCGCTCCGGTGGACGCCGGGCCGGTCGCCCCGGTGGACGCCGCTCCGGCGCCGGAGGACCGGCGGCAGGGCTGAGCCCTTGAGCGGGGCGGAGGGGCGCAGGGGCGACGGGCCGGGTACCGGTCGCGGCCTCCCCGCCCCGCGCCGTTCCCCGCGCCCCTTGGCGGGTTTCCAGGGGTCTCTGCTTCTCAGCGGGCGATCGGGGCGGTGCGGGCGTTGGTGAGGGCGATGAGGTCGGCGGGGGCCAGTTCCACTTCGAGGCCGCGGCGGCCCGCCGACACGTAGACGGTGGGGTGGGTCAGGGCGCTGGCGTCGACCACGGTGCGCAGCGGGCGGCGCTGGCCGAGCGGGGAGATGCCGCCGAGGACGTAGCCGCTGCTGCGCTCGGCGGCGGCCGGGTCGGCCATCGCGGCGCGCTTGCCGCCGACGGCCGTGGCCAGGGCCTTGAGGTCGAGCTGGCCGGCGACCGGGACGACGCCGACGGTGAGGGTGCCGTCCACGTCGGCGACCAGGGTCTTGAAGACCCGCTCGGCGGCCACGCCCAGGGCCTCGGCGGCCTCGCCGCCGTAGGAGGCCGCGGCCGGGTCGTGCTCGTAGGCGTGGACGGTGTACGGGACGGCGGCGGTCTCCAGGGCGACGGTGGCGGGCGTGCCCTGGCCGCCCTTCTTCGGCTTCTTGGCCATGCGCGGGTGCCTCGGGTCGGTGGGGGCGGTCAGTTGGGGCTGAACGACTGGCGGGTGAGGTCGACCGCGGGCAGCGAGGGCAGCCAGCTGAGCACCGCGCTCTCGCGGCGCAGCAGGTCGAGTTCGATGCGCAGCCGCTGGGCGGTGTCGGGGCAGGCGAGCAGCCGCTGCTTGACCGGGGTCTCGAAGACCGAGGCGGCGGCGACCAGGTAGGAGAGCACCTGGGGGTCGTCGGGCAGCTGCTGGCGGCCGTGGGTGCTGGCCTCGCGGGCGCCCGCCAGGCGCTTCTGGTAGACCCGGAAGGCCCGCTCGACCTCGGCGGCGAGGGCGCCGGAGCCCTCGCCGGGGCGCTCCTCGACCGGCTCGATCTCACCCGTCAGGTACGGGCCGCCGACGTCGACCGAGCTGAGCCGGAACCGGGTGGTGCCGGTGACCAGCAGCTCGTAGCGGCCGTCGGGCTGGGGCTGGACGGAGGAGACGTCGGCGACGCAGCCGATGTGGTAGACCGCCTCCAGCGGGTCCCCGGTGACGGTGCCCAGGCCGTCGAGCGGCCCGGCCGGGCCGTCCTCGGCGGGGCGGACCGGGGCGACCTCGCGGCCGTCCTTGATGGCGAGCACGCCGAAGCGGCGCGGCTCGTCCTCGGGCTGTTCGAGCAGGTCGGCGACGAGACGGCGGTAGCGCTCCTCGAAGACGTTCAGGGGCAGCACGAGGCCCGGGTAGAGCACGGTGTTCAGCGGGAAGAGCGGCAGCCGTTCTGTCACGGCGGACAGCGTAGTTCCCCGGGCCCCCACCGTGTCGCGCGGTCAACCCCTCGGCCCCGATCGCCGGGCACCGCGGAGGCCCCGGCCGACGGGTTCAGCCGCGCCGGAGAGCGATCATGCACACCCGACCGCCGAGGAGTCGGCTCCTTGGCTGCGAGTCGTATCCAAGCGACAGCGAAGGCTGTGCCCGCGCAGGGCTGCGCGGGCACGGGCGGCGCGGGCACGGGCGGCGCCGCCGGGCGTGGCACTGACGCCACTGCCGAGCGCGGGGTCCTGGCGCCGCCGAGGCCTGCGCAGCGGCGGCAGATGCCGGGGGGCACCGGATCGTGGCACTTGGTGCACATCGTTCGCGACAGCTGGTGGAGTCCGGCTGGCGACACCATCTGGACCGGCTGACCCCAGGCCGGCGTGCATGGCCGCTCAGCTGGCCATGGCCAGCTCCGTGCGTGCCCGCTGCAGCAGGTCCCGAACCGCCGGCTCCTTCGGCCAGCGCCGCAACTCCGTCGTGTAGTCCCGCACGTAGTCCCGCGCCCGCGTCGACTGCACCCGCGCGAGGATGTCGACCGCCCGGTGCCCCATCGCTACGCCTTCCTCGAGGCTGCCGCCCTGCAGGTGCACCGTTCCGAGCACCGTGAGGCGTAGCCCGACCGAGCGGGCGAAAGAGCCCTCGGGCATCGCGTCGGCGTGCCGGTTCCACGTGAACGCCGCCTTCGGGTTGCCGAGGTCCCGCCACACCTCGACCGCATCCGATGCGAGCCGGGTGTGGGTCATGTAGCTGATCCACTCCGGATCGTCGTCGGGCCGGGCACGGCCGAGGAGCGTCTCCGCCTCCGACAGGGCGCGCGACGCCGCCCGCGGGTCCCGTGACCGGCCGTGCGCCCGGGCCTCGACCATCTTTGCGAACGCCAGCACCCGCGGGCTCGCCGACCCCGTTGCGCGCTCGTAGCCACCCTGGACCATGTCGATGGCCTCGCTCGGGTAGCCGCGCAGGACGGCCTGCAGCGCCATCGTGGACATCACGTGGCTGCCGACCTCGGTGTCGCCGGCCGCGCGGGCGAGCGCGAGGGCCTGGATGAAGTGCCGCTGCGCGGCGTCGTGCTGGCCCATGTCCAGCGCGGCCCAGCCGACGACCCGGGCGAGCTCGGCGGTCACGCAGTACAGCTCGGCGCCGATCTTCTCCGGGTAGGTGCCGACCAGCAGCGGGCTCGCGCGGTGCCGGAGGCAGTCCGCGACGCTGCTGGAGCGCCAGCTGCCGCCGCCGTACTTCGAGTCCCAGGAGCGGGCCTCGCTCGCGGCCTGCCACAGTTCCTCCAGGTCCGCGCGGCCGACCTGGAGGCTGCCACGGTGCCCAGGGAGCGGCGCGGAAGGCCGGACCAGCCAGCGGGTGACCGGGGTGGTGTAGGCAGCGACGGCGAACGCACCGCCGATGAAGTCGCGTCGGTGCACGGTGCTCCAGAAGTTCGCGGCGTTGCGCACGGCGTCGCCGGCGTCTCTGGGGAAATCCAACCCCATCGCGGCCGGGTTAGCAGGGAGGCCAGCCATACCCATCTCCGTAAGGGTGACAGGCCGTCCGAGGCGTTCTCCCAGCGCAACGGCGATGAGTTCGGGCGCCGGGGCGTCGGGGATCATGCCCTTGTCCACCCAGTTGCCGACACTCGTGTGGGTGTATGCGCGCGGCTGACCGCGCTGCGCGGAGAGCTCGTTCACCCGCTGCGCGAGGCCCTTGCGGCTGCGGCCGCTCGCGGCCAGGAGCGCGCCGAGACGGTGGTTCGGTTCGCGGGTCCTGCGTGGTGCCGGCGCCATGAGGGGTCTCCTGCCTGCCGGTGGCCGGGCTTCGAGGGTAGGCCCGCAGGCAGCAACATCGTTACCGCTTCTGCGCTTTGTGGGCCCCCTCTGTGTGCCTGCCGGGCACCACCCTTCCGGGAGTGTTCTGGAAGCCGGTCGGACCGCTCCTCGCGACAGGGCAGGGCGGCCGTCCCCCCCCCGGAATGGAGGAGCGCATGCGCCAGCTGCTTGTCACCGGCGGCGCCGGTTTCATCGGATCCCACTTCGTCAAGCGGATGCTTGCCGCCGACGATGTCGAGCGAATCACCGTCCTCGACGCCCTCACGTACGCGGGCAACCTGGACAACCTGGGTTCGGCGCTCGACTCGCCGAAGCTCACGTTCGTCCACGGTGACATCCTCGACACCACGCTCGTCACCGACCTGATGGCCCAGCACACTGCGGTCGTGCACTTCGCTGCCGAGTCCCACGTCGACCACAGCTTCGCCGACGCCGGGGCGTTCGCGGCGACGAACGTGCTGGGCACCCAGCGGCTCCTGGAGGCCGCGGCCAAGGCCGAGGTGTCCAAGTTCGTCCACGTGTCCACCGACGAGGTCTACGGGCCGCTCCTGGACGGTGCCGCGACCGAGGACGCGCCGCTGCGCCCGACGGTCCCCTACGCCGCAAGCAAGGCCGCGTCGGACCTGGTCGCCCTGTCGTACGCGGTCACGTTCGGGCTGCCGGTGTGCGTCACCCGCTCCTCGAACAACTACGGGCCCGGCCAGCACCCGGAGAAGGTCATCCCCCGGTTCATCTCTGCCCTGATGCGGGGCGACAAGGTCACTGTTCACGGGCAGGGTCAGCACGTGCGGAACTGGCTGCACGTCGAGGACAACTGCGCCGGCGTCGAGCTCGTGCTGCGCGACGGCATGCCCGGCGAGGCCTACAACCTCGGCCTCGGGACGGATCTGACGAACCGGGAGCTGACGGCGCGGCTTCTGCGGGCCTGCGAAGCGGACTGGAGCCGCGTGGTGTACGTCCCGGATCGGACCGCGAACGACCTGCGGTACGCGATGGACTGCGCCAAGGCCGAACAGCTCGGCTACCGGCCGCGCCGCTCTCTCGATGACGGTCTCGCCGAGACCGTCGCCTGGTACCAGCACCACCCGGACCGCTGGGCCCCGCAGGCCCGCAGCCCGCAGCCCCCGGTGCCCGCCGTCCACGTCACGGCCCCGAGCCCGGAGCGTGACCGTGTCCGATGACCAGTTGCCCCAGAACGCGCTGCTCGTGCTCGGCGCATCGGAGGAGCACATCCCTCTCTACCAGGAGGCGGGACGCCGAGGAATCCCGACCATCGCTGTCGATATGCGCTCGGACGCCCCCGCGTTCCCCTTCGCCGATGCGGCCATGAAGGTCTCCACCCGGGACGCGGGTGCCATCACCGAAGCGCTGGGCGACACGCGGCCCGTAGGGATCGTGGCCGGTGCGAGCGACGCTGCGCTGCTCACCTGGCGAGTCCTGGGCCTGCGCTACGGCATGACCTACGTGTACCCGGAGGCGGCCTTGGCGGGCCTCGACAAGGCCGCCTTTCACAGGGTCGTCGCGTCCTGCGGTGTCGCCGGGTACGGGTGGGCCGCGTCAGACGACCCGGGGGAGGTCGCCGCGAAGGCGGCAGAGTTGCGTTTCCCCCTCATGGTCAAGCCGGTGGACGGATCGGGCAGCAAGGGTGTCACCCGTGTCACTCACCCTGACGGCCTCCCTGCCGCCATCGCCCGTGCGCGCGCCTACTCCGCTTCTCGGACCGTGATCGCCGAGGAATTCATCCACGGGCGACAGTTGACCATCGATCTCTTCCTCCGCGACGGCAAGTCGCTCATGACCTGCATCAAGGATCAACACCTTGTGCCCGGGAGAAGCGTCGTCAGGCGGATCAGCACGGCGCAACTCTCCCCGGCGGAACACCGCCACCTTGAAGGAGTCGCCGAGCGGCTGTGCCGTGCGCTGGGCATCGTCAACGGGCCCGCGAACTTCGACCTCGTCCTTGGCGAGGACGGCCAGGGCCGCGTCGTCGAAGCCAACCCGCGCCTGAGCGGGGACAGCATCCCGCGCCTGCACGAGGCGGCCTACGGCGTCAACGTCGTGGGCGCGCTCGTCGCACTCGCGCTCGGTGAGCCGTTCGACGCCTATCTGAGGCCGACGCGCAACGCGCACGCAGGCGTGGAACTGCTCGGCTCCCCCCTTGACGTGGAAGGCGAACTCGCCACTTGGGAGGGGGTCGCCGAGGCCCGCAACGTCCCGGGTGTCACCGGTATCGAGCTGTACGCCAAGCGAGGAGACCCTGTGCACCCGCATGACCAGTCCGGCCACAAGATCGGCATGATCACCGCCGCCGGACCGTCGCCCGCAGACGTGTCCGTGGCCCTGGACAAGGCCAGCTCACTGCTCCGACCGATCATCCGACCGACCCGGGAGTTGTCGTGATCACCCCGTCGCGGCCTGACGCCGCACGCAACGCCAGCCCGTACCTGTACGGGACGGAACTGGAGGCCGTGGGGCGCGTCCTGGCTGACGGCCAGTACGGGCACACCGCCGTCACCGAGCAGTTCGAGCAGGAGGTCGCCCGGTTCCTCGGTGTCCCGGACGCCGTGGCCACCGCCTCCGGCACGGCCGCGCTGCACTGCGCCCTGATGGCCGCCGGGGTCGGCGCGGGGGATGAGGTGATCGTGCCGTCCATGACGTTCTGCGCCACTGTCCAGGCGATCCGCGCCGTGGACGCGGTCCCCCGCTTCGTTGAGGTCAACCCCGACACCCTGTGCGTGGAGGCCGCCACGGTCATGGCCGCCGTGACCGACCGCACTCATGCAGTGCTGCCGGTGCTGTACGGCGGCCGGGCCGTGGATCTGGGCGCGGCCTACGGCACCCTCCACGAACGCGGCATCGCGGTGATCGAGGACGCGGCGCACGCCTTCGGCTCGCACCTGAACCACCGGCGCGTCGGTGCGACCGGAGCCCTGACGTGCTTCTCGTTCGGGCCCATCAAGAACCTCACCTGCGGTCAGGGCGGCATGGTCATCCCGCGCAACCCCGGCGAGGCCGACTTCCTACGTGGTGTGCGGATGCTCGGTGTGGTGCAGTCCCAGGTCGAACGCCAGGCCATCACCGGCTACAGCGTGGAGGGTTTCGGCCTGCGGTACCAGATGTCCGCCATCAACGCCGCCATCGGCCTCGCGCAGCTGCGCCGCTTCGCCGAGACGGAGAAGACCCGGCGGGAGCTGTGGGTCGCCTACGGCGACGCGCTGCGCGGCATCCCGGGGGTGGAGCTGGTGGACGTGGACGTGACCCGCACGGTGCCGCACCTGTGCGTGGTCCGGGTGCCGCACCGCGAGGACGTGTTCCGGATGATGAAGTCCCGGGGCATCGCGGTGGGCGTCCACTACCCGCCCAACCACCTGCAGACAGCCTTCAAGCCCTGGCGCCGGCCGCTGCCGGTCACCGAGAAGGTCAGCGAGGAGATCCTGAGCCTGCCGTTCCACCAGCACCTCACCGAGACCGACATCGACCGGGTGGTGGACTCACTCGAACAGGCCCTCACATCGGCGGGAGGACCGTGATGCGCAAGACCTTGACCGTGTGCCTCGGCAACAGCCCTGCACACCGGACGCTGACGCCCCAGGCCTGCTGATCAGGCGGAGGCGGCGGACAGCAGCACGTCGACCAGGCGCTCGGCAGCATCGGGGCGGCCCAGCTGCCGGGCCTGGTCGGCGATCTGTCCCCGCAGCCCGGGGTCGGCGAGGAGCGGCCCGATCGCGCCTTGCAGCATGGTGGCGTCGACCTCTCCGGTCAGCGCCACTGCTGCGCGCTGGCGCTGCAGGTGCATCGCGTTCTGGGCCTGCTCGTTGCCGGCCGACGTCGCGAGCGGCACGAGCACGGCGGCCTTGCCCAGGGCGGTGAGCTCGGCGATCGTTCCGGCGCCGCTGCGGGACAGGACGACGTCGGCCAGCGCCAGTACGTCGGGGAGCTCGGGGCCGACGTAGCCGGTCAGGTGGTAGCGGGCGGCCAGGTCCGGCCGCAGGGTGTGCACCGTCGCGCTGAGGGCGTCGAGGTTCGCGGGCCCGCACTGATGGATCACGTTCGCCCGCGAGAGGAGCCACGGAAGGGTGTCCCGCGCCAGTTCGTTGATCTGCTGCGAGCCCTGGGCGCCGCCGGTCACGTACACGGTCGGCAGCCCGGAGGCGAAGGAGTGCAGGCCGAGCGCGTCGACCGCCTTCCGGGCGTGGCCGGCCAGCACCTCGGGCCGAACCGGGTTGCCCGTCACCACCGTGGTGCCGCGCACCGACTCCGGCAGAAGTTCGAGGGTGGCCTCCGAGGAGACCGCGAACCTGGTGGCCGCGCGCGCGAGCGACCGGTTCGCCAGCCCGAGCCGCACGGTCTGCTCGTGAACGACCAGCGGCCTGCGGCACATCTTCGCCGCCAGACCGACCGGCACCGCCACGTACCCGCCGGTGGCGAGGACGACGTCCGGCCTGAATTCGGCGACGATCGCGCGGGCCTGGGCCACGCCGAGCGGGACGCGGCTCATGTCGCGCACGTTCGCGGGCGACACGAGCTTGAGGGGGTTGGACGAGCGCCGGACCTTGCCCGTCGCGACCGCGCGGAAGGGGATGCCCTCGCTGGCGGCGACGCGGTTCTCCAGGCCACCGTCGACGCCGACCCACAGCACCTCCAGCGCGCGGCCGGCCGCAGCGAGCCGAGCCTGGAGGGTGCGGACCGCGGTCAGGGCCGGATACGTGTGACCGCCGGTGCCGCCTCCGGTCACGATCAGCCGGAACGGCTCGCTGCTGCGCTGCGTCACGGGGCGCTTCCTCTGTTCGCGGACGTTGTCCGGTCCACGCTAGCGCCTGCCTGGAGAGCCCAGTTGGACCGTCACACCTGAGGGGGAGACGTCCCGGTGCGCGTGCGCGGTTGCCGTCCGGGCCGCGCTTCTTGGTCGTGCATGGCCGGAGCCGACCATCGGCATGGGTGGCCATCGAGGCGTCGAGCGGGACTGCCGACCCGGAGTGAATGGTTGATCCGGATACAGGATTTCAAGGCCTTCTCGCCGCCTGCACAGGAAGTCGGTCTGGACGACTTCCTGAGCAGAAATGTCGGAGATTCCGTTGCCGCTTCGGCATCGTCGAAGCGGCAACGGAAATGACAGGGGGAAATGGGTGACTATCTGCTTGTGTGTAGACTCGCTCAGTTTTGCTGGTCGCTGAATTAACTTGATTTGGGATTTTCGGCGAGCCTTGGGCTTTCCTATATTTCGGGCGGGCCGGCCGTGCTGCGGCCGGCCCGCCCGAATATTGTTTGTTTGTTTGTTTGTTTGTTTGTTTGGGTGGGTGGGTGGGTGGGTGGGTGGGTGAGACCG
>NZ_JBVHYH010000052.1:60095-65282 GCF_055569135.1 Kitasatospora sp. NPDC029367 | reverse complement strand
CGCCCGGTTACATTCCGAACCCGGAAGCTAAGCCTCACAGCGCCGATGGTACTGCAGGGGGGACCCTGTGGGAGAGTAGGACGCCGCCGAACAATTATTCAGAGAAGGCCCACCCGGGTTACCGGGTGGGCCTTTTCGCGTTTCCCGGAAAACCGAGCTGGGCCGGGCCGGCGGCCCCCTGGCCGACCCCCGCCGAGTGGCTGCTCCTCCGTCAATATGCCGCTAAAACCGCCTGATCAGTGCACCGATCAGCGGAATACCGCCGCCCACGCCGTAGTCTCGAAGGCAGGGGGAACAGGTGTCCGGGGGTGGCTCCCGGACAGAGCCGGATCAAGAATGGTGCTCATGGGACGAGGCAGGCTGCGCATCTACCTCGGGGCGGCCCCCGGGGTCGGCAAGACGTACGCCATGCTCGCCGAGGCGCACCGGCGGCAGGAGCGTGGCACGGACGTCGTGGTGGCGTTCGTGGAGGACCACGGCCGGCGACGGACCGCGGACCTGGTGGCCGGACTGGAGGTCGTGCTCCGGCAGCAGGTGGTGCACCGGGGCGCCCGGTTCTCCGAGATGGACCTGGACGCCGTGCTGGCCCGCCGCCCGGAGGTGGCGCTGGTGGACGAGCTGGCCCACACCAACGTGCCCGGCTGCCGCAACGAGAAGCGCTGGCAGGACGTCGAGGAGCTGCTCGCGGCCGGGATCGACGTGATCTCCACCGTGAACGTCCAGCACCTGGAGTCGCTCGGTGACGCCGTCGAGGGCATCACCGGGGTGCGCCAGCGCGAGACCGTCCCGGACGAGGTGGTCCGCCGGGCGGACCAGATCGAGCTGGTGGACATGTCCCCCCAGGCGCTGCGGCGGCGGCTGGCGCACGGCAACGTGTACATGCCGGAGAAGATCGACGCCGCGCTCGCCAACTACTTCCGGCCGGGCAACCTGACCGCGCTGCGCGAGCTGGCGCTGCTGTGGACCGCGGACCGGGTCGACGAGTACCTGCAGAAGTACCGCGCCGAGCAGGGGATCGTCGGCACCTGGCAGGCCCGGGAGCGGATCGTGGTCGGCCTGACCGGCGGTCCCGAGGGGGCGACGCTGATCCGCCGGGCCGCCCGGATCGCGGCCAGGGTCTCCGGCGGCGAACTGCTGGCCGTGCACATCTCCCGCTCCGACGGGCTGGCCGGCTCCGGCTCCCCGCAGACGCTGATCGAGCAGCGCGCGCTGGTGGAGAGCCTCGGCGGTTCCTTCCACAACGTGCTGGGCGACGACCCGGCCGACGGGCTGCTGGACTTCGCCCGGGGGGTGAACGCCACCCAGATCGTGCTGGGCATCAGCCGCCGGCCCCGTTGGCAGTACGTCTACGGGCCGGGCGTCGGCACCCTGGTCACCCAGAAGGCCGGGGACATCGACGTCCACATGGTCACCCACGAGCACGCCGGGCACGGGCGGCGCAACAAGATACCCGTGCGGCGGATCACCGACCTGGGCCGGACCAGGACCATCGCCGGCTGGCTGGTCGGGCTGGTCGGCCCGCCGGTGCTGGCACTGGTGCTGACCACCATCGGCGGGCTGGGCCTGTCCACCGACATGCTGCTGTTCCTGTCGCTGACGGTGTGCGCGGCACTGGTCGGCGGGCTGCTGCCGGCCATCGGCTCGGCGCTGGTCGGCTCCTCGGTGCTGAACTTCTACTTCACCCCGCCGCTGCACACCTTCTCCATCAACGAGCCGCAGAACATCATGGCGGTGGCGATATTCACCATCGTCGGCTGCTCGGTGGCCTCCGTGGTGGACCTGGCGGCCCGGCGCACCCACCAGGCGGCCCGCGCCCAGGCCGAGGCGCAGACGCTCAGCGCGCTGGCCGGCACGGTGCTGCGCGGCGCCCCCAACGGGGACGGCGTGCTGACCGCGCTGATGGAGCAGGTCCGGGAGACCTTCGGGCAGGAGAGTGCCGCACTGCTGGAGCGCCCGGAGCCCACCGGGGGCTGGGTGCCGGTCGCCACCGCCGGGCCGCACCCGCCCGGGCGCCCCGAAGAGGCCGACGTGGACGTCCCGGTCGGGGAGAGCCTGGCCCTGGTGCTGCGCGGCCGGGTGCTGCCCGGCACCGACCGCCGCCTGCTGGGGGCGTTCGCCGCCCAGGCCGCCGTCGTGCTGGAGCGCCGCCGGCTGGCCCGGGAGGCCGCCGCGGCCCGCCGCGAGGCCGAGGGCAACCGGATCCGCACCGCCCTGCTGGCCGCCGTCTCGCACGACCTGCGCACCCCGCTGGCCGGCATCAAGGCCTCGGTGACCTCGCTGCGCTCGGCCGACGTGCAGTGGGACCCGGAGGACGAGGCCGAACTGCTGGCCGGCATCGAGGCCGGGGCCGACCGCCTCGACCACCTGATCAACAATCTGCTGGACATGAGCCGGCTCCAGACCGGCACCGTCACCCCGCTGATCCAGGAGACCGACCTGGACGAGGTGGTGCCGTACGCGCTCGGCGGCGTCCCGCCGGAGTCGGTGCGGCTGGAGGTGCCGGAGACGCTGCCGATGATCCGCGCCGACGGCGGACTGCTGGAGCGCTCGCTGGCCAACCTGGTCGAGAACGCCGTCAAGTACAGCCCGGAGGGCGTCAGGGTGCTGGTCAAGGCCGACGCCCTCCACCAGCCGGGCCGGCCGGGCCGGGTCGAGCTGCGGATCGTGGACCGCGGACCGGGCGTCCCCGAGGACGCCAAGGAGCGGATCTTCGCCCCCTTCCAGCGGTACGGGGACGCGCCGCGCGGCGCCGGGGTCGGCCTCGGCCTCGCGGTGGCGCGCGGGTTCGTCGAGGCCATGGACGGTACGGTCACCGCCGAGGACACCCCCGGCGGCGGCCTCACCATGGTCGTCAGCCTGCCCGCTGTGGAACGGCCGCCGGAGCGGCCCGGCCCGGACGCGCCGGGCGGCGAGGGCCACGACCCGCTCTCCGAACTGATCACCTGAGACCCGGCGCAACCACGCCGTACGCACAAACCACGCCGTACGCACAGCCGAGACAACAGTCCGTAAGATCCGACAGCCCGAAAGGCGGAGCCCGTAAATGACCCGGGTCCTCGTCGTGGACGACGAACCGCAGATCGTCCGCGCACTGGTGATCAACCTCAAGGCCCGCAAGTACGAGGTCGACGCGGCCCATGACGGGGCGAGCGCGCTGGAACTGGCCGCCGCCCGCCATCCCGACGTCGTCGTCCTCGACCTGGGCCTGCCCGACATGGACGGCGTCGAGGTGATCCGCGGCCTGCGCGGCTGGACCCGGGTGCCGATCATCGTGCTGTCGGCCCGGCACGCCTCCGACGAGAAGGTCGAGGCCCTGGACGCCGGCGCCGACGACTACGTGACCAAGCCCTTCGGGATGGACGAACTGCTCGCCCGGATGCGGGCTGCGGTGCGCCGGGCCGAGCCGGTCGCCGGGGAGGACGACTCGCTGGTCGTCACCGAGAGCTTCACCGTCGACCTCGCCGCCAAGAAGGTCAACCGGGACGGCACCGACGTACGCCTCACGCCCACCGAATGGCACCTGCTGGAGGTCCTGGTCCGCAACGCCGGCCGACTGGTCAGCCAGACCCAGCTGCTCCAGGAGGTGTGGGGCCCGGCCTACCGCACCGAGACCAACTACCTGCGGGTCTACCTCGCCCAGCTGCGCCGCAAGCTGGAACGCGACCCTTCGCACCCGCGCCACTTCATCACCGAACCGGGCATGGGCTACCGCTTCGAGAGCTGACCGGCGGCTCCCCGGCGGCCTCCCGGCGGGCTCCCGGCGCGGGCGACGCCTGCCGCCGGGGGCGCCGAAACCGGTACCCTGCCGACATGAGTGGTGACAACAGCAGTGGCCAGCCGCCGGGGCGATTCCGCCGCATGCTCAGTCGGCTGACCACCTCGGCCGAGGAACTGGACGCCGAGGACCTGCGCCAGGAGATCGCCGCCGAGTCCGGCTGCACGCCGATCGCCGGCTGCGCCGACCGGCAGCTGGTCACCGTCGCGGGCACGCTGCGCACGGTGACGCTCCGCCCGCGGGCCGGGGTGCCGGCCCTGGAGGCGGAGCTCTTCGACGGCACCGAGGCGCTGGAGGTCGTCTGGCTGGGCCGCCGCTCGATCGCGGGCATAGAACCGGGCCGCCGGCTCGTCGCCAGCGGCCGGATCAGTCACGCACGCGGGCGCCGCGTGCTGTTCAACCCCCGCTACGAACTGCGTCCGGTCGGACACGGGAGCGAATGAGCGTGAGCAACCACCCCGGCGGAGACGCCGCCGCCCGGATCGACCTGGACGCCGCCGACGTGGCGGCCTGGCAGGACACCGCCGCCGCCGAGGCGGTGGACGGACTGGCCCGGTCGATCGAAGGCACCGCGCCGGCCGCCGAGCGGCCCCTGGACCCGGCGGCCGACGAGGCCGCCCGGAAGGCCGCCTCCAAGGAGGCCGCCGACACCGTCCTGCAGGCCTTCGGCGGCGTGCGCGGCATGATCGACATGACGCTGCCCGGCCTGGTCTTCATCGTCACCTACAACCTCACCCACCAGGTCAGCGCCGCCGCCTGGGCCGCGCTCGGGCTCAGCGCCCTGTTCGTGGTGGCGCGGCTGGCCCGGCGGGAGACCATCCAGCACGCCTTCAGCGGCGTGTTCGGCGTCGCCCTCGGCGCCTGGATCGCGATGAAGAGCGGTAAGGCCGAGGACTTCTACCTGCCCGGCCTGCTCTGGAGCGTCGGCTACTGCACCGCCCTCGCGGTCTCCGCCGTGGTGCGCTGGCCGATGATCGGGGTGATGCTCGGCCCGATCACCGGCGAGATGTTCACCTGGCGCAAGGAGAACCCGGGCCGGCTCGCCGCCTACACCAAGGCGACCTGGGCCTGGGTGGTGATCATGGGCCTCAAGCCGGTGATCCTCTTCCCGCTGTACTTCACCCACAACGTCAACCTGCTCGGCTGGTTGAAGGTCGCCCTCGGCATCCCGCCGCTGCTGCTGGCGATGTACGTCACCTGGCAGATCCTGCTCAAGGCGCCGCCGCCGATCAAGGCGCCGGTCGACGACGACGAGGAGGAGCCGGCCAAGTAGCCGCTCCTCCCGCGCCCACCACTGCGCTGCGCGCGCACCGTACGGGCGAGGGGGGGGGGGGGGGGGGGGGGGGGGGGGGGGGGGGGGGGGGGGGGGGGGGGGGGGGGGGGGGGGGGGGGGGGGGGGGGGGGGGGGTGGT
>NZ_JBVHYH010000052.1:44622-60085 GCF_055569135.1 Kitasatospora sp. NPDC029367 | reverse complement strand
GAGGGCCCGCACCCCCTGAACGGGGATGCGGGCCCTCGGCCGTACTCGCGTTCGCCGCGCGCCGCTCGGCCGGGCGCTGCCTACTGGGCGCCGGAGGTCGCCGACAGCAGCTGCTCCAGCTCCTCCTCGCGCTCCTGCGCGGCCACGAAGAGCAGCTCGTCGCCGCCCTCCAGGGTGTCGTCCTTGGCCGGCACCAGCACCCGGCCCTCGCGGATGATGCTCACCAGCGCGGTGTCCTGCGGCCAGGAGACGTCACCCACCCGGGTGCCGACCAGCTCGGCCTCGCCGGCCAGGGTCAGCTCGACCAGGTTGGCGTTGCCCTGGCTGAACCGCATCAGGCGGACCAGGTCGCCGACGCTGACCGCCTCCTCGACCAGCGCGGACATCAGGCGCGGGGTGGAGACGGCCACGTCCACGCCCCAGGACTCGTTGAAGAGCCACTCGTTCTTCGGGTTGTTCACCCGGGCGACCACCCGCGGCACCGCGTACTCGGTCTTGGCGAGCAGCGACACGACCAGGTTGACCTTGTCGTCACCGGTCGCGGCGATCACCACGTGGCAGCGCTGCAGCGCCGCCTCGTCCAGCGAGGTGATCTCGCAGGCGTCGGCCAGCAGCCACTCCGCCATGGGCACCCGCTCCACCGAGATGGCGTTCGGGTTCTTGTCGACCAGAAGGACCTCGTGACCGTTCTCCAGCAGCTCGCCCGCGATCGAGCGACCCACGGCACCGGCTCCGGCAATGGCGACCCGCATCAGTGACCCTCCTCCTTCGGCCCCTGCGCGAACGCGGCCTCGACCGCCGTCAGGTCGGCCCGGCGCAGCATCACGTGCACCAGGTCGCCCTCCTGCACCACCATCTGCGGCGAGGGGAGCATCCCTTCACCGAGCCGGGTGACGAACGACACCCGGGCGCCGGACGCCTCCTCCAGGCGGCTGATCCGCTGGCCCACCCAGTCCGGGTGGTACGCGACCTCGGCCAGCTGCACACTGCCGCTCGGGTCCTGCCACAGCGGCTCGGCGCCGCTCGGCAGCAGTCGGCGCAGCATCTGGTCGGCGGTCCAGCGGACCGTCGCCACGGTCGGGATGCCCAGACGCTGGTACACCTCGGCGCGGCGGGGGTCGTAGATCCGGGCCGCGACGTTCTCGACGCCGAAGGTCTCCCGGGCGACCCGGGCGGCGATGATGTTGGAGTTGTCACCGCTGGAGACGGCGGCGAAGGCGCCGGCCTCCTCGATGCCCGCCTCGCGCAGGGTGTCCTGGTCGAAACCGACCCCGGTCACCCGGCGCCCGTTGAACCCGGCGCCCAGCCGGCGGAAGGCGGTCGGGTCCTGGTCGACCACGGCCACCGAGTGGCCCTGTTTCTCCAGCGTTCTCGCGAGGGCGGAGCCCACGCGGCCGCAGCCCATGATGACGATGTGCACCGGCGCTACCTCACCCGTCCCGAAGGGGTCTTGACCTGCGCAAACACCGTTCATCTCCCTTTCCCGCCCGGGCGTTCCGGGGCGAGGGCTCTCGTGGGGCGTCGGCCGGACTCCGCTCGACAACCAGAGTGTTGCCCACCGACTCGTATCCGACACGCTAGCCGGTCCACCGAACACAGTCGCGACGAAGGGGGGGATGAACGGCGCAAGCCACGTCGGGAAACCCCTACGATTCCTTAACGTGCCTATGCCGACTGACCTTCCGAAACGCCTGCTGATCGGGCGCGCCCTGCGCAGCGACAAACTCGGGGAGACGCTCCTCCCCAAGCGGATCGCGCTGCCCGTCTTCGCCTCGGACGCGCTCTCCTCGGTCGCGTACGCCCCTGAGGAGATCCTGCTCACGCTCTCCGTCGCGGGCGTCTCGGCGATCCACTTCTCCTGGCAGATCGGCGTCGTGGTGGCGGTCGTGATGCTCGCCGTCGTCGCCTCCTACCGGCAGAACGTGCACGCCTACCCCAGCGGGGGCGGCGACTACGAGGTGGCGACCGTCAACCACGGCCCGGCGGCCGGACTGGTCGTCGCCGCGGCCCTGATGGTCGACTACGTGCTCACCGTCGCCGTGTCCACCACCTCCGGCGTCGCCAACGTGGTCTCCGCCGTCCCGGCGCTGCGCGGCCACGAGATGATCGTCTCGGTGGTCGTGGTCGTGCTGCTGATGGGCATGAACCTGCGAGGGGTGCGCGAATCCGGCTCCGCCTTCGCGGTGCCCACCTACGCCTTCATGGCCGGCGTGATCGGCATGGTCGGCTACGGCGTCTTCCGGCACTTCGTGCTCGGCCAGTCCATGCCCGCCGAGAGCTCCGGCTTCCACCTCGCGGCCACCCCGGGCAACGACTCGCTCTCCGGCTTCGCGCTGGTCTTCCTGCTGCTCAAGTCCTTCTCCTCCGGCTGCGCGGCGCTCACCGGCGTCGAGGCGATCTCCAACGGCGTGCCGGCCTTCCGCAAGCCGAAGAGCAGGAACGCGGCCACCACGCTGCTGCTGATGGCGAGCATCGCCGTGGTGATGTTCATGGGCATCATCTGGCTGGCCCGGCTCACCGGTGTGCAGATGGCCGAGAACCCGGCCGAACAGCTGGTCGGCTCCGGCCCCGGCTACCACCAGAAGACGGCGCTCGCACAGATCAGCGAGGCCGTCTTCAACAACTTCACCCCCGGCTTCTACTTCGTCGCCGCCGTCACCGGCCTGATCCTGGTGCTGGCCGCCAACACCGCCTTCAACGGCTTCCCGGTGCTCGGCTCGATCCTCGCCCAGGACCGCTACCTGCCCCGCCAGCTGCACACCCGCGGCGACCGGCTGGCCTTCTCCAACGGCATCATCCTGCTGGCCATCGCCGCCATCCTGCTGATCATCGCCTTCAACGCGGACCCGACCCGGCTGATCCAGCTCTACATCGTCGGCGTCTTCGTCTCCTTCAACATGAGCCAGTCCGGCATGATCCGGCACTGGACCCGGCTGCTGCGCACCGAGACCGATCCGGCGAAGCGGCGGCACATGCAGCGCAGCCGGGCGATCAACGGCTTCGGCCTGGTGATGACGATGGCCGTGCTGATCGTCGTCCTGGTCACCAAGATCGGCCACGCCTGGATCGCGATCGCCGCGATGGCCGTGCTGTTCGTGATGATGAAGGGCATCCGGCGCCACTACGACCGGGTCTCCGCGGAGCTCATCGCGGCCGAGGAGCCGGACGACGTGGTGCTGCCCACCCGGGTGCACGCCATCGTGCTGGTCTCCAAGCTGCACAAGCCCGCGCTGCGCGCCCTCGCGTACGCCCGGCTGGCGCACGCCCACACCCTGGAGGCCGTCACCGTCAACGTCGATCCGGCGGACACGGCGGCGCTGCGGCGGGAGTGGGACGAGCGCGGCATCGAGGTGCCGCTCAAGGTGCTGGACTCGCCCTACCGCGAGATCACCGGGCCGGTCCTGGACTACGTGAAGAACCTGCGGCGCAGCAGCCCGCGGGACGTGGTCGCGGTCTACATCCCGGAGTACGTGGTCGGCCACTGGTACGAGCACCTGCTGCACAACCAGAGCGCGCTGCGGCTCAAGGGGCGGCTGCTGTTCAAGCCGGGGGTGATGGTCACCTCGGTGCCGTGGCAGCTGGAGTCCTCGGAGCGGCGCAGGCCGCAGAAGGCCTGGTCGGCGCCCGGATCCGTCCGCCGTGGCGAGCCGAGGGCGCCGAAGGCCGTAAAGTCGAAGGATTCCGTCCGTGCCGGTTCCAACGCCGGTGCCACCTCCGACCGCAGCAAGGACTCCTCCCAGTGACGCGCAACACTCCGCCCCGCTCCTCGGGCTCCTCCGGCGCCTCCGGCAAGGGCAAGGGCGCCCGTCGGGGCGGCTCCCAGCCCGGGCAGGTGGCCCGGCCGCGCTGGGGCAAGCCGCACCGGCCGGAGGCCACCGACCGTGACGGGCTGACGGCGCGCACCGCGCCGGTCGTGCCGGGGGAGGCCCCGGAGGAGAAGCCCGTCCGGGGCGCCAAGCCGGCCCGGGGCGAGAAGCCCGCCCGGGGCGAGAAGCCCGTCCGCGACGGGAAGGCCGTTCGCGAGGGGAAGCCCGCCCAGGATGGGAAGGGCGCGGCCGGGGCCGCCCGGAAGGCGCCGCGCAAGCAGGCGGTGCGGCCGCCGAAGGCGCTGCGTGGCGCGGCTGCCGGGGCGGCGCGGCCGCGGCGGGCGGAGGCGCCGACCGGGGACCCGCTGGTCGGCGAGCGCTACGAGGTCGAGGTCGGCCCGGTCGCACACGGCGGCGGGCACTGCGTGGCCCGGCACGAGGGGCGGGTGCTGTTCGTCCGGCACGCGCTGCCCGGCGAGAAGGTGGTCGCGCAGGTGACCGAGGGCACCACCACCTCGCGTTTCCTGCGCGCGGACGCCGTGGAGGTGCTGGAGCCCGCCAAGGACCGGATCGAGGCCCCCTGCCCGTTCGCCGGGCCGGGCAAGTGCGGCGGCTGCGACTGGCAGCACGTCACCCCGGGCGGGCAGCGCAAGCTCAAGGCCGCGGTGCTGACCGAGCAGCTGGCGAAGCTCGCCGGGCTGACCCCGGCCGAGGCCGGCTGGGACGGCAGCATCGAGCCGGTCGGCGGCAAGCTGGCGCCCGGGCAGGTGCCGGCCTGGCGCACCCGGGTGCAGTACGCGGTGGACGCGGAGACCGGCAAGGTCGGTCTGCGCAAGCACCGCTCGCACGGCGTCCAGGTGATCGACCGCTGCCTGATCGCCGCCGAGGGCGTCACCGAGCTCGGCATCGAGTCCCGCGACTGGCCGGGGGTGGCGAGCGTCGAGGTGGTCGCCGCGTCCGGCTCCTCGGACCGCCAGGTGGTGCTGACCCCGCGCGACGGCGCCCAGCTGCCGCTGGTCGAGCTGGACAAGCCGGTGTCGATCGCCCGGATCGACGACCAGGGCGACGTGCACAAGGTGCACGGGCGCGGCTTCGTCCGCGAGCGGGCCGCCGGGCGCACCTGGCGGGTCAGCAACGGCGGCTTCTGGCAGATCCACCCGGAGGCGCCGGACACCCTGGTCGACGCGGTGCTGGACGGTCTGGACCCGCAGTGGGGCGAGAGCGCGCTCGACCTGTACTGCGGCGTCGGCCTGTTCGCCGGCGCGCTGGCCGACCGGGTCGGCGAGGACGGCGCGGTGCTCGGCATCGAGTCGGCCAAGCAGGCCGTCGTCGACGCCCGGCACAACCTGGCCGCGCTGGACAACGTGCGGATCGAGTGCGACCGGGTCGAGACGCTGCTGCCGCGCACCGGCATCACCGCCACCGACCTGATCGTGCTGGACCCGCCGCGGGCCGGCGCCGGACGTGAGACCGTCGCGCACCTGGTCGGCCTGGAGGCCCGCCGGATCGCGTACGTGGCCTGCGACCCGGCGGCGCTCGCCCGGGACCTCGGGTTCTTCCGCGAGGGCGGCTACCGGCCGGTCTCGCTGCGGGCCTTCGACCTGTTCCCGATGACCCACCACTTCGAGTGCGTGGCCATCCTGGAGCCGACCGGGGTCTGATCCCGTCGGTCTTCGAACGCCCGGAACGGCCGAGGAGGCGGCACCCCGTACGTCACGGGGTGCCGCCTCCTCGGCGTTGGGCGGGGCACGCGCTACTCGTTGCGCTCCTCTTCGTCGGCGCTGTGCGGAAGGTCGATGCCGTGCTGGGCGGCGAGCCGTAGGAGTGAGGCGACCCGGCCCTCGTACGCCTGGACGCCGTCGGCGTCCCCTTCGGCCCGGGCCGCCGCGAGGTCCTGCCGGGCCTGGGCGAGCTGCTCGCGCAGCTCCTGGTCGAACATGGCTGTCATTGCCGGCCTCCACAAAACCGGTCGGTGCCGCTCGGGGAACGCTCAGGAGAGTTCAGAGTCCCGGATGGTGCAGGACTCTTCAAGTCAGACCCGGTCGGGTCGGGGGCCGGGTGGCGGAGGCTGTGGCGGGGTAGGGAGCGGGTGGGTGAGCGGTTCGGTTGGCGGTTCGGTGACGGAGGGGTTGCGTGGGGGCGTGCGGCAGGTGTGCGGGCGGTGTGCGTGCGCCCTTGTTGTGCTAGCACTTCGGCGCTAGCTTGAACGGCATGGGCAAGAAGCAGCTGAACGTCCGAGTGGACGCCACGACCGCCGAGATGGCCCGGGAACGGGCGGAGCAGCAGGGGATCAGCATGAACCAGTACATCGAACGCCTGGTCCAGCAGGACATGGGTGAATCGGGACGGGTCTTCATCGACGCCGCCGCACAGTTCATGAAGGAGTACGAGGCGTCGTTCCTCGCCGAGTTCGGGGACTCGGGCGAGCTCCAGGACGTGCGCCGTTGAAACTGGAGGTCGACCTCTCGTGGCTGCTCATGACCGCCGAGCAGTACACGCCCGGTGACCCGCAGGTCACCGACTACGGCTCGCTGCTCGCGGCCGTCACCCGGCACCAGGCCGAGATCTTCGACATCTCCGTCTACCCCGAACCCCAGGACCGCGCGGCCGCGTTGATGCACCAGCTGATCCGGGTGCCCGCCCTGGAGAAGACCAACGAGCTCTTCGCGACCGCCGTCGCCTACGCCTACCTCGTCGCCAGCGGCTGCACCGTCGCCACCACCGCCCGCGAGGTGCGCAGCCTCTCCCGGGCCATCCGGGAAGGGCGGCTGGGGGTGTCCGGGGTCGCCGAACGGCTGGCGGCCTGGGTGGTCGACGAGGCCGAGGGGGAGGGCGTCACGGGGGCGGAGGACGAGGACGAGGACGACGACTGAGCCGCGTCCCCGCCCGTCCGGTGGCCTTGCCCGTGCTTGTGCCTGCGCCTCTACCTGTGCCTGCGCCTCTGCCTGCGCCCGCGCCTGTGCCGTGCGGGTCTAGGCCGGGGAGTCCGCGGCGGCGGGCTCCGCGATGAGGGCCGTGGCGAACGGGCGGAAGCCGGCCCGGCGGTAGATCCGGGCGACGTCCTCGTCGCTGGCGGACAGGAACACCGTCCGCACGCCGTTGGCGCGGGCGTGCGCCACCAGCGCCGCGGTGACCGCCAGGGCCAGCCCGCGGCGCCGGGCGGAGGGCAGCGTCCCGACCCCGACCACCTCGGTGACCGAACCCACCGGGTTGTGCTGGCCCGCGCAGAGCACGTCGCCGCCCTCCAGCGCGGCCGCCAGCACGCTGACCCCGTCGGTGATCCGCTGCGCGATCCGTGCCACCCCGCCGTCGGACGTCAACGTCGCCGCGCTCACGGCCAGTTCGGCCGCGCCCGCGCTGCCGGTGGCGGTGCCCGGGGTGCCGAAGGCCACGTGCGGGACGGCCACCGCGTCGGCCAGCTCGGGGGCGTCCGCGGCCAGCACCCGTACCTCCACCTGCTCCGGGAGCGCCGGTGCCGGGGCCGTCGCGTCCTGCGGGCCGAGCACCAGCAGCGGGTGCTCGTGCACCGCCAGGCCGGCCGCCTCCACCGCCGCGCGCAGCTCGGGGTTCTGCTCGGCCACCCACTCGAAGGCCTCCGGCAGCCCCAGCTCCCGCTGCCGCTCCAGCACCCGGCGGACGTCGTCGGCGGTGGCGGCCGGGCCGCCGTGGCCCGGGGTGGGGCGGGCGTAGTAGTGCCAGCCGGTCTCGCCGCGGCGGACGAACAGCGTCAGCGGGCCGAAGTCCTCCGCGGTGGCGGCACTGCGGGGCACGGCGTCGTAGTAACGCTCGATCCCGTCGAGCAGGGCATGGTCCGGAGCATGATCAGCAGAAGTCACGGCGTGCATCAAAGCAGGGGCCGGGGTGGCGCGCCACCGGTTTGTGCGGCGGACCGGCGTTCGATTGTTGCCGAACGCTTACCCGCTCGCGGCGATCTTGTGCGTGTACGCCGGGCAAGCTGATGCCTTCACAGCTCTGCCGCGGGGGACGGCGGACATCCGCACTCGGCGAGGCAAGGGGGGAAGTCAGGCCCATGAGGCTCTGCTTTCTGGTGGAGGAGCACTACCGGCGGGACGGCATGCCACTGGACGTCGCGCGTCAACTCACCGGCTGGGGGCACCGGGTGGACGTGCTGCGCCCCGGCGACTCGCTGCTGGCGATCTCCGAGGCGGTCCGGGCCGGCAGCCACGACGCCTGGGTGCTCAAGACCGTCTCCGGCGGACCCGGGCTCACCCTGCTGGAGGCGGCCGCCGCGGTCGGCCTCACCACCGTCAACGACGTCCGCTCGATCCGCGGCGTCCGGGACAAGGCGCTCGCCTCGGTGATCGCCCGTACCCGCGGCCTGCCCACCCCGGTCACCTACGCAGCCGCCCGCTGGGAGCGGCTCGCCGAGATCCCGGCCGCCGAGTACCCGCTGGTCGTCAAACCCGCGGACGGCAGCTCCGGGCGGGGCGTACGACTGGTGGCCGGACCCGACGACCTGATCGGCCTCGGCCCCGAACTCGCCGGGGAGGGACTGCTGATCGCGCAGCCGTACGTGCCCAACAGCGGCACCGACCTCAAGGTGTACTGCGTCGACGGCGAACTCTTCGCGACCGAACGGGAATCGCCGCTGCACCCGGGGCAGGGCGTGCGCGAGCGGCCGGTGCCGCTGCCGGCGAGCGTGGCACGGATCGCCGCGCAGGTCGGCGAGGTGTTCGGGCTCGACCTGTACGGCGTCGACGTGCTGCTCGGGCCGGACGGGCCGGTGGTGGTGGACGTCAACGACTTCCCGAGCTTCCGGCAGGTGCCCGACGCGGTGGAGCGGGTCGCCCGGGCGGTGCTGCGGCTCGCGCGCAGCGGTACGGCCGTGTCGATGCCCGCGCTGGTTCCGGCCGGCGGCGAGGAGTACGGCCGGAGCGACCTGGTGGACGGTGGGTTGCGGTGAGGGTCGCACTGATCACGGGCAACCCCGGGCACCCGCTGCTCGCGGCGGCCGCCGGGGTGCTGGAGCGGCGCGGCTGCCGGGTGGAGGCTGTCCCGCTCAACGGCGGCCGCGTTCCTCGGGGAGCGCTCGCCGATGTCTACCTGCTCAAGGCGCGTACGCCGCAAGCACTCGCGCTGGCCCGGGAGTTGGAGCGGCGCGGGGCGGCGGTGGTCAACTCGGCCGCGGCCACCGGGCTCTGCCAGGACCGGGTGCGGATGGCCGCGCTCGCCCGGGGCGCCGGGCTGCCGTTCGCGGCGACGTTCACGGCCGGCGCGCTGGGCGAACTCACCTACCAGGACTGCCCGTTCGTGGTGAAGAGCCGGCACAGTCGGCGCCACGACCTGGTCGCGCTGGTCGACGGCGCGGCCCGGCTGCGGGAACTCGCCGAGCGTTGGCCGCAGGAGGAGGTCGTCACCCAGCGGTACTACCGGGGCAGCGGCTGGGACCAGAAGCTCTGGGTGGTCGACGGACAGGTCTTCGCCGCTCGGCGGCGGTCCGAACTCTCCGTCGGCGACGAGGGGGTGGGGGCGGTCGAAGAATGGCAGCCGTCCGCCCGGCGGGCCGCGCTCGCCCTGCGGGTGGGCGAGGTGTTCGGGCTGGAGGTGTACGGGGTCGACCTGCTCGACGGGGCCGACGAGCCGGTGATCGTCGACGTCAACGCCTTCCCCGGGGCGCGCGGGCGGCGCGGGGCGCCGGAGGCGCTCGCGGGGCTCGCCCTGCGGGTGGCGGCGGAGCGGTCGCGGGGGCGGGCTCCGGTTTAGGGCGTGCCTTGTGGACCTGGTCGGGCGGGTCCGGGCCGTGGGCCACAGGCCGCGGTGCGTGGGCCGTGGTGCGTGGGCCGTGGGCCGCAGGCCGCGGTGCGCGGGGCCGGTGTCGGTCCGGCGGGGCGGCCGACCGCCGGCCGGGTGGTTAGGCTGGCTGGCGCCCCCGACCGGCCGGGGCCGAACGGCGAGAGAAGACGGAACGTTGCTGCAGGACATCGAGCCCTACCTGGCCTGCCCCCACTGCGCGCAGGACCTCACCCGGCACGAGCGCAGCCTGCGCTGCCCCGCCGGCCACAGCTTCGACCTCGCCAAGCAGGGCTACGTCAGCCTCCTCGCCGGTGACGCCCACACCGGCACCGGCGACACCGCCGACATGGTCGCCGCCCGCGCCGACTTCCTCGCCGCCGGGCACTACCGGCCGATCGCCGACGCCCTGGCCGCGGCGGTGGGTGACGCGGCGGTGGGTGACGCGGCGGTGAGTGACGGGGCGGTGAGTGACGCGGCCGACGGCGGAGCGGACGGCTCGCGGGGCCTGGTCGCCGACCTCGGCGCCGGCACCGGCCACTACCTCGCCCACGTCCTGGACGCCCTGCCCGGCCGGGTCGGCGCCGCCCTCGACATCTCCAAGTACGCGCTGCGCCGCGCCGCCAAGGCCCACCCCCGGATCGGCGCGGTGGTCTGCGATGCCTGGCGCCCGCTGCCGCTGCGCGACGCCTCCGCCGACCTGGTCCTCAACGTCTTCGCCCCGCGCAACGGACCCGAGATCCGCCGTGTGCTGCGCCCCGGCGGCACCCTGCTGCTGGTCTCGCCCACCGCCCGCCACCTGCGCGAACTCGTCGCCGCCCTCGGCCTGCTGTCGGTCGACGAGGAGAAGCAGCGCCGGATCGACGAGAAGCTCGGCCCCTACCTCACGCCGGCCGGCCGGCAGCCGGTCGAGTTCACCCTGCGGCTCTCCGCCCAGGACGTCCGGACCGTCGTCGGCATGGGGCCGAGTGCCTGGCACACCGACCCCGACCGGCTCGCCGCCGCCCTGGACGAACTGCCCGAGCCGGTCGAGGTGACCGCCTCGGTGACGGTGGCCGGGTACCGGCGGCCGTAGCGGCGGACCGCCCTGGGTCAGCGGCGCGAGACGGGCCGCCACGTAGGGATGAATCTGGCGAGCAGGGACGTTTCGCCCCGTCGGGCTGCGGCTAACGTCCGACGGGTGAACCGCGACGCCGCCGCGCCCGCCGGGCCGGCCCAACTGCGCCCCGACGCCCCCGGCCCCGAACGGCCGCCAGTGCCACGCCCCACCGTCGAGGAACTGCGGCTCACCGCCTTCAAGTCCTACCGGCGGGCCGTCCTGCCGCTCGCGCCGCTCACCGTGCTGCACGGGCCGGCCGGGGTCGGCAAGTCCAACGCCCTCGACGCGCTCGCCGTGCTGTCCCGGCTCGCCCTCGGCGAGGAGATCCCCGACTCCCTGGACGGACTGCCCGACCGCACCGGCCCGCTCGCCACGCCCGTACGCGGCGGACTCGCCGGGTGCGTGCCGCACGGGCGCGACGCCGTCATCCTCGGCTGCACCGTCCGCTCGCCGCGCGGCCGGATCCGGCTCGACCTGGTGATCCGCACCGACGGCGCGGTCCGGATCGCCCGGGAGTCGCTCACCCTCGACGGCCGGACCCTGGTGGACACCGGCGAACAGGACGTCCGCAACGGGCGCGTCAACGTCTGCTGGCACAACGACACCCGGCAGGGGGACATCCGGGCGCCGTTCCCCAGCAGCACCATGATCACCGCCCAACTGCCGCTCCGGGTCGCCGGCTCCTCCACCGGCGAACGGCTCGTCCTCGCCGCCGCCGAGGACCTGCTCACCGCACTGCGCGAGGTCTTCCCGCTGCACCCCGTCCCGGCCCTGATGCGGGGCTGGGCCAGAGCCGACCCGCAGGCCCGGCTGCGCAGCAACGCCGCCAACATCTCGGCCCTGATCAACCGGCTCGCCCACGAGTGCCCGCGCCGGTACGGGCAACTGCTGCGGGCCGTCCAGGAGGCGGCGCCCCACCCGCTGCTCGGCCTCACCCTCGCCGAGCGCGAGAGCCGGACGGGGCGCCGGGTGCTGGCCGTCTTCGACGAGGGCGTGCTCGGGCGCACCGGCGCCGACCAGGCCTCCGACGGGATGCTGCGCCACCTCGCCTTCGCGGCGGTGCTGCTGACCGGGGCGGGGGTGCTCGACCTCGACGTGGCCGCCGAGGTGCCGTGGGCGCACCGGCAGCTCACCGTGCTCGCCGAGGACCTCGGGGCCGGGCTCGCCACCGAGCAGACCGCCTCGCTGCTGCGGCTCGCGCGGGACATGGCGGGGCGCAACCCGCTGCGGGTGGTGGCCGCGCTCCAGGAGCCGGCGGCGGCGCGGGACGCGTTCGGGGCGGGCGGGGAGCGGACGGGGGCGGTGGCGCTGGTGGAGTGCCGGCGGGACCCGGCGACGGGGGCGACGGTGATCCGGCCGGAGACGGCCCGGGTGCCGGTGCAGTACGGGCGCGGGGAGGAGGGCCCGGTGGACGCGGGGGGTGGGGGAGGCTCCGCTGCGGCCGGGGGAGCGGATGGGGTAGACCTGGGGGCGTGAACGAGCGAGTGACGAGGTCGGGGGAGTCGGCGGCGGACCGGGCGGCTGGGGCGGCCGGGTCGGCCGGGGTGTCCCGGTCGGCGGGGTCGGCCGGGTCAGCCGGGGTGTCCCGGTCGGCGGGGTCGGCCGGGTCAGCCGGGTTGTCCGGGGAGCCGACGCTGGAGGGGCTGCGGCAGCGGCTGGTGGACTTTGCGGCGGCCCGGCAGTGGGAGCCGTACCACACGCCGAAGAACCTGGCGGCGGCGCTGAGCGTGGAGGCCGGGGAACTGCTGGAGATCTTCCAGTGGCTCACACCGGAGCAGGCCGCCGCGGTGATGACGGACCCGGAACGGGCCCACCGGGTGCGCGACGAGGTCGCGGACGTGCTGGCGTACCTGATGCAGTTCTGCACGGCGGTCGGGGTGGACCCGCTGGAGGCGCTCGCGGCCAAGATCGAGCGCAACGAGCACCGCTTCCCGGTGCCGGGCGAAGCAGCTGACGTCAATCCCGACAAGGGCTGATCACCCTTGTGAGGGACGGAAGTTATCCACAACCCCCGGGTTTTCCACAGCTTTCAAAAGGGCGGATGCGTCCCACCCCACCCTCCCCGCACGCTCGCCCCGTGACCACCCCACCGCCCCGGCGGAGGTGCTGGTCGACGGCGACGACGAGCGGAAGGAGCGGGGGCCATGGAGGCACTGCGACTGATCAAGACGGCCCGGCACGCCCTGGCCGTGGCCAGGCACGTACCGGACGTGCTGGCCGAGGCACGGCAGGCCGCGCTGCTCACCGAGGCGGTGGGCGCCCGGCTGGCGGAGTCCGAGAGCGACGGGCTGACGGGCCTCGGCCAGCAGCTCTCCGAGGCGGGCGCCCATGCGGCGGTCTGCCTGGAGCGGTCCGTCGCCACGAACGCCCTGGTGAGCGGCGGTAGGGCCGGTCGGCTCACCGAACTCGGCGAAACGGCGGCGACCTTGGGCGCGCTGGAGGAGCTCCTGCGGGAGGTCGGGGAGACGCTCGTGGTGCTGGCCTGCGGGGCGGACACCGAGAGCCTGTACTGGACGTGCATCGACGGGGTCGATGCGGTGTCGGAGTGCAAGGACGTGGCCGCGCGGTTGCGCGAGGCGACCGGGCGGGGCGAAGCGGCGGAGCGCTCGGTGCTCGGCGGCGCGGAACCGGAGCCGGAACCGGACGGTCAGGGTGCGCCGTTACTGGTGGTCCGGCTCGGCCCGCCGGGTGCGGGCAGGCCGACGGAGGAGGAGCGGGCGCCGGACTACCGGGTGCCGGACGCGGAGTCGGAGGTGTCGTTGACGGCGGGATAGGCGGCGGCCGGGGCGACGTCCCGGGTGTTGGACTGGAGTGCGGCGAGGTCCGCGGTCACCGAGGCGAGCAGTTCCTGCATCTGCTCGAGCAGGGTCTTGGGGGTCGCGGGTCCGGCCGAGTCGCCGGTGGCCGAGCCGGTCGGGCTGCTCGGGAACGGCGGCGTGGCAGAGGGTTCGGACATGACAGGGACCTCTTCGGATCGGCGGTGCGGTGTGCCGCACCGACCAACGAACCGTTCCGGCAGCCGGTCACCGCGCACCACCCGATGCGGTCCAACTCCGTTACGCCGTAAGCCTCTAGGGTGATCCGGGGTTGCCGCTGCAACACGGCCTCGGCTAGGGGTGTGGGTCGCCGACTGGGAGTGCATGGGTGCGGATTCGGTGCCGTTTCGTGCTGCGGATCCGTAGTGCTGCAGCGAAGGCGGCGACGAAGATCATGGCGATGCCTGTGCCGGTCAGCACTTGGCGGGCCCCAAGGGCGGTGGTGAGAGGGCCGCCCAGTGCCGCGCCGACGGGCGACGCTGTCAGTAGGACGGACGCGCGCAGGGCGAGGACGGTGGTGAGGAGGGTTGTCGGGGTGTGGTCCTGGAACAGTTTGAACGCCAGGGCGTTGTAGGGGCCGTAGATCACACCGGCCAGGGCGAAGCCCCCGAGGGAAAGCACTGCTGGTGCGTGGAGTTCGAAGGGCAGCATGGCCAGACCGTGGCCGGCGATGATGCACAGCAGGACCGGCCACAGCGGCAGGTTTCGCAGAGTGCCGACGGCCAGGGTGCCGATGACCGCTCCGATGCCGAATGCGGCCCAGTACAGGCCGAGGGCCCCCGCGCCGGCGTGGAGGTCTTGGGCGACGAACAGGGGCAGGGCAACTTCGACGGGTCCGTAGAACAGGTTGAACAGCCAGGTCACCGCGAGGAGGCCGAGCAGTTGGGGCCGGGCGCGTAGGAGGCGCAGGCCTCCGCCCGGTCGGGTGTCGGGGGCAGGTCCGGCGGGCGCCGGAGGGTCCGGCTCGCCCAGGCGCGCGCTCTGGAAGGCCAGTGCGGCGAAGGACAGGGCGTCCAGGCCGATGATCCAGGCCGGGGCGATTGCCGCCGCGAGGACTCCGGCGAGTGCTGGGCCGACGATCGTGGACGCACAGGTGCTGGCGCTGAGCAGTGCGTTGGCCGCCAGGTGCTGCTCGGCAGGGAGGACTTGGGCGGCCAAAGCGTACTTGGCACTGCCGCCCCAGGCGTGCAGGAGGGATGAGCCGGCGAGCAGCGTGAGGTAGAGAGCAGGGTGGAGTATGCCGAGCGCCCACGAGAGGGGGATGCAGCCGAGGAAGAGAGCGCGGGTCCAGGCGTTCGCGCGGATCAACCGCTGTGCGGGAAAGGAGCACAGCCATCGGCCCAGCAGCAGTGCGCCGATGGCGCCCGGCAGGATGTAGGCGGCGACTGCGGCTCCGATCAGCGGGCCGCCCGCGCCGGGCGGGGAGATCTGTACCGCCAGCCATGCCACCGCGACCACGCTCATCCCGTCGCCGAGGTCGGATATCGCTACTGCGGGCAGCAGGCGCCGGAACGGGCGGTGGGCGAAGAGTGGTCGGTAGCCTCGGGGCAGCCGACGGAGCAGGTGTGCTGAGAGCATGTGGCCAGGCAAGCGGTTCAAGCGCGCTTGAAGTCAAACGGCCGGCGATGCGCTGCGACACGTGGGCACAGGGGAGTTGGATCGCGCTGATCCGGATGGTGCAGCGCGCGGTGCTCACCCTGGCTGAGATCCGCCGGCTGCTGGACAGTCAGGGAGGACAGATCCCCTCCCGCTGCCTGGGCAGCGTGATCAGCAATCGACGGCCTGCGTACGTTTCATGACTATTCGTGCGGGAGGCGGGAGGAGGGCGGAGGGGAGGGGGCGGAGGGGAGGGGGGAGGGGGGAGGGGGGAGGGCCCCAGAGAACCGGTGAGGAACAAGAGCGGGGGGGGGGGGGGGGGGGGGGGGGGGGGGGGGGGGGGGGGGGGGGGGGAGGGAGGGAAGAGGAGGGGGGGAGAAAAAGAGAAGAAAAGA
>NZ_JBVHYH010000052.1:17919-44612 GCF_055569135.1 Kitasatospora sp. NPDC029367 | reverse complement strand
TTTTTTGTTGTGGTAGGTGGGTTGGTGTCTCCGGCCACAGCCGCATAGGAGACGACGACGCGGGCCCCCTCCCCCCCCCCCCCCCCCCCCCCCCCCCCCCCCGAAGAGCAGGAGAGCGGGCCAATGCGAGAGCCCGGAGAACAGGGAAAGGGGGAGAACCCACCCCTTGCCACTCTCAACATATAGCGCACCGGGGGTCTTGCGGCAAGGCCCCCGGGATGGCGCACAATCGCAGGCCTCAGATCGGAGCTGATGCCATGAACCCCCTGACCACCAGCGCTTTCGACCTCCCCGAGCGGCTGTCCGCCAAGGCCGACCCCGCGCTCGTCGCGGCCGACGAGCGGCACTTCGCGGCGATCGCGGAGAGCCTGGCCCGGGCGATCGCCGAGCTCTCCGACCAGCTCGACGCCGTGCGCCGCGCCCCCGGGGGTGCCGGGCAGGCGGCGATGGACCGCGACCTCGAGGTGTACCGGCTGAGCGGCCGGCTGCGCGCCCTGCGCCGCTACGGTCTGGACCTGTGCCTGGGGCGCATCGTCGCCGAGGACGGCGCCGAGCCGCTGTACATCGGTCGGCTCGGGCTGACCGACAGCGAGGGTCAGCGGCTGCTGGTCGACTGGCGCTCGCCCGCCGCCGAGCCGTTCTTCGCGGCGACCCACGCGGACCCGATGGGCCTGGCGAGCCGCCGTCGCTACCGCTGGACCCGAGGCCGGATCTCCGACTACTGGGACGAGGTGTTCACCGCGGAGGGCCTCGCCGGGCATGCCGCGCTGGACGACCAGTCCGCGTTCATCGCCAGCCTGGGCGGCAACCGCTCGGCCCGGATGCGGGACGTGCTGGCCACCATCCAGGCCGACCAGGACGCGATCATCCGGGCCGGCTCGCGCGGCGCCCTGGTGGTCGACGGCGGCCCCGGCACCGGCAAGACGGTGGTGGCCCTGCACCGCTCCGCCTACCTGCTGTACGCCGACCCCCGCCTCGGCCACCGCCGTGGCGGGGTGCTGTTCGTCGGCCCGCACCAGCCCTACCTGAACTACGTCGCCGACGTCCTGCCCGGCCTCGGCGAGGAGGGCGTGCGCACCTGCACCCTGCGGGACTTGGTCCCCGAGGGCGCGGACGCGCCGGAGGAGGCGGACCGGGAGGTGGCGCGGCTGAAGTCCTCGGTGGAGCTGGTGCGGGCGATCGAGAAGGCCGTCCGGTTCTACGAGGAGCCGCCGACCGAGGAGTTGCTGGTCAGCACCCCCTGGGCGGACCTGCGGCTGAGTGCCCAGGACTGGGCCGAGGCCTTCGACGCCCCGGATCCGGGCACCCCGCACAACGAGGCGCGCGAGCAGATCTGGGACGAGCTGGTGGCGATCCTGCTGGACCGGCTGGAGCAGGACGAGGAGGAGGAGGTCTCGCCCGAGCTGTTCCGTCGTGCGCTACGGCAGGACCGGGAGCTGGTCGGCACGCTCAACCGGGCGTGGCCGCTGCTGGAGGCGGCGGACCTGGTCGGCGACCTCTGGTCGGTGCCCGCCTACCTGCGGATGTGCGCGCCGCACCTCACCCCGGAGGAGGTCCGCGCGCTCCAGCGCAAGCACGCCCCGCAGGCGTGGACGGTCTCCGACCTGCCGCTGCTGGACGCGGCCCGGCAGCGGCTCGGGGACCGCGAGGCGACCCTGCGCCGGCAGCGCCGGCGTGCCTCGGCGGCCGCCGAGCGCGAGCGGATGGCGGACGTGATCGGCGACTTGATCCAGGCCGACGACGACGGCGAGGGCGTGGTGACGATGCTGCGCGGCCGGGACCTCCAGGACACCCTGGTCGACGAGGACGCGCTGCCCGCCGCCGACGCGGAGCCGCTGGCGGGCCCGTTCGCCCACATCGTGGTGGACGAGGCCCAGGAGCTGACCGACGCCGAGTGGCAGATGCTGCTGCGGCGCTGCCCGTCCCGGAGCTTCACCATCGTCGGGGACCGGGCCCAGGCCAGGCACGGCTTCGCCGAGTCGTGGCAGGAGCGGCTCGACCGGGTCGGCCTCGACCGCACCACGATGGCCTCGCTGAGCATCAACTACCGCACGCCGGCCGAGGTGATGGCGGAGGCCGAACCGGTCGTCCGGGCGGCGCTCCCGGACGCCAACGTGCCGACCTCGGTGCGCAGCAGCGGACTGCCGGTGCGGCACGGTGCGGTGGCGGAGCTGCCGGCGGTCCTGGACTCCTGGCTCGCCGAGCACGACGAGGGCGTCGCCTGCGTCATCGGCGATCCGGGGTTCCGGGAGCGGCCGCGGGTCCGTTCGCTCACCCCGGAGTTGGCCAAGGGGCTGGAGTTCGACCTGGTGGTCCTGGTCGAACCGGAGGCGTTCGGTGACGGTGTCGAGGGCGCGGTCGACCGCTACGTCGCGATGACCAGGGCGACCCGTCAACTCGTCGTCCTGCACAGCCACTGACAGCTACTGACAGCCACTGACGGCCGCTGACGAGCGTGGGGGCGACCGGTGTCCGTACGGGCCGGAGGTCCCCCGGTCGGGTGACGGGGCTGTCGGCGGTCGGTGTACGCGGGCCAGACTGGGGCGATGGACGAGGACGAACCACTGGCGGCGTGGGCCGAGCGGCGGGAGCAACGGCTGCGGCCGGTGGGACAGTTGAGGGCGGTGCCGCTCGGTGGTGGGGGGCCGCGGGGTGCCCATGTGGGGCGGGACGGGCCACGGCTGATCGTGCGCTGGGACGGTTTCCAGTGGCTGCCGGAGACGGTGGCCGAGGACTACGCGGTCGCCCAGCGGATCCTGCACGGGATCGAGGGCGACGGCGTACGGCGGCCACCGTACGCAGCGCCGCGGCCGCGGAAGGCACCGGGGCGCCACCGCCGCCCGTAGCCACCGGGGCCACCAGGGCCACCGGGGCCGCCGGAGTCACACAAGCCACCGGGGCCGCACAAGCCGAGGGGCCCGGCGCACCCGCGCCGGGCCCCTCAACCCAACAGCCTTGCCCCACAGGTCAGTTGTGGGCGTGCAGGTCCGCGTTCAGGCCGCCCCAGGAGCCGGAGCGGGCGATGACCTCGACCGCGCCGGTCTGCGAGTTGCGGCGGAACAGCAGGTTGTCCTGGCCGGACAGCTCGACGGCCTTGGCCACCGTGCCGTCCGGGGTGGTGACCCGGGTGCCGGCGGTGACGTAGAGGCCGGCCTCGACGACGCAGTCGCTGCCGAGCGAGATGCCGATGCCCGCGTTGGCGCCGAGCAGGCAGCGCTCGCCGACGGAGACGACCTGCTTGCCGCCACCGGACAGGGTGCCCATGATCGAGGCGCCGCCGCCGATGTCGCTGTGGTCGCCGACGACGACGCCCGCGCTGATCCGGCCCTCGACCATCGAGGTGCCGAGGGTGCCGGCGTTGAAGTTGACGAAGCCCTCGTGCATCACGGTGGTGCCGGCGGCGAGGTGGGCGCCGAGCCGGACGCGGTCGGCGTGGGCGATGCGCACACCACTGGGGGCGACGTAGTCGGTCATCCGCGGGAACTTGTCGATCCCGTAGACGGCCAGCTGGCCGCCCTGGGCGCGGACGGCGAGGCGGGCCTGCTCGACCCGGTCGACCGGGACGGGGCCGATGCTGGTCCAGGCGACGTTGGCGAGCAGGCCGAAGATGCCGTCCAGGTTCAGGCCGTGCGGCCGGACCAGCCGGTGGCTGAGCAGGTGCAGGCGCAGGTACACGTCGTGGGTGTCGAGCGGCTTCTCGTCGAGCGAGGCGATGGTGGTGCGCACGGCGACCACCTCGACGCCGCGGCGGGCGTCGGCACGCAGCGCTTCGGCGGCGCCGGCGCCGAGCTCGGCCTCGGCCTGCTCGGCGGTCAGGCGCACGGTGCCGGCCGGGCCGGGTTCGGCGGCCGGCGCGGGGGCGGGGTACCAGGTGTCGAGGACGGTGCCGTCGGCGGCGATGGTGGCCAGGCCGGCGGCCACGGCGCCCTTGGTGAGGGAGGTGGATTCAGCAGTCACACCGTGCACGTTAACCAATGGGGGGCCCGGCCGCCGAACACGCCCATCGTCCGGACAGGCGGGTCGGACCCGCAGGCCGGCGCCGCGCGGGGCGGGAAAACCCGGTGCTCGGACGTCTCCCGCTGGGCAATACTCGGCCGGGTGTTCATGTCGATTTCCACTACCGGCAGCGCCGAGAGCCCGGCGACGGATCTCGGGTTCCTGCTGCACAAGCATCCCGGCAAGGTCCAGCGGTTCACGACGTCGCACGGTGAGGCCCACGTCTTCTACCCCCGGGCGGACGACGAGGCCTGCACCGCGGCGCTGCTGCTGGACATCGACCCGATCGCGCTGGTCCGCAAGGGCCGGGGCGACGGCAGGGGGCGCGGCGGCTCGCCCGACTTCGCGCTCTCCCAGTACGTCAACGACCGCCCGTACGCCGCGTCCTCGCTGCTCGCGGTGGCGTTGCGGACGGTGTTCCGGTCGGCGATGAAGGGCGCCTGCCCGGCCCGTCCGGAGCTGCCGGGGCTGGTCCGCCCGCTGCGGATCGAGCTGCCCGCGGTGCCCGCGAACGGCGCGGGCGAGGGCGGCGGTCCGGCGATGGTGGCCCGGCTGTTCGAGCCGCTGGGCTGGCGGGTGGAGGCGACGGCGGTCCCGCTGGACGAGGCCTTCCCGGAGTGGGGCGAGTCCCGCTACGTGCGGGTCGTGCTCGCCTCGGAGTCGGTGCGGCTGGCCGACGCGCTCCAGCAGCTGTACGTGCTGCTGCCGGTACTGGACGGTGCGAAGCACTACTGGGTCGCCCCGGACGAGGTGGACAAGCTGCTCGCCGCCGGTGAGGGCTGGTTGGCGGCGCACCCGGAGCGCGCCCTGATCGCCCGCCGCTACCTGGCCCGGCGCTGGTCGCTGACCAGGGCCGCGATGGAGCGACTGGAGTTGGCCCGGCTGGCCGAGGCGGACGACCGCGAGGTCGAGGAGATCGACAACGCGGTCGACGACCGGCCGGAGGAGGAGGGGCAGGGGGCCGCCGGTCCCGTCCCGGACGGGCAGGACGGCCGGCAGGAGCCCCGGCCGCCGTCCCTCGCCGAGCAGCGCCGCGCCGCGATCCTGGCCGCCCTGCGCGACGGCGGCGCGGCCCGGGTCGCCGATCTGGGCTGCGGCCAGGGCGAGTTGATCGGTGAGCTGATGAAGGACGCGCGGTTCACCGAGATCCTCGGGGTGGACGTGTCGGCTCGGGCGTTGCAGGCGGCGAAGCGCCGGCTGCACCTGGAGCGGCTGCCCGAGCGGCTGGCGGCGCGGGTGACGCTGGCGCAGGGTGCGCTGACGTACACCGATGCCCGGTTGAAGGGGTACGACGCGGCGGTGCTGTGCGAGGTGATCGAGCACCTGGACCTGCCGCGGCTGCCGGCCCTGGAGTACGCGGTGTTCGGCGCGGCCCGCCCGAGGACGGTGGTCGTCACCACGCCCAACGTCGAGTACAACGTCCGTTGGGAGAGCCTGCCGGCGGGCCGGACCCGGCACGCCGACCACCGCTTCGAGTGGTCGCGCGCCGAGTTCGGCGCCTGGGCGGGGAAGGTCGCGGCGGCGTACGGCTACACGGTGGAGCTGCGCCCGGTCGGCCCGGAGGACCCGGAGGTCGGCCCGCCGACCCAGCTCGCCCTGTTCCGCACCGCCACCGACGCCGCAACCACGACCGACACCCACGCCGTAACCGCCCCCGCCACCACCACCGACCCCGCAACCACCACCCCCGAAGGAGGCGAGACCCGATGACCGACGACGCGACCCACACCCCCGACCAGGCCCCCGCCCCCGACCGGACCCCCGACCACACCCCCGACCAGGCCCCCGCCCCCCGCCGCCTCCCCGTCACCGAGGTCTCCCTCGTCGTCCTGATCGGCACCAGCGGCGCGGGCAAGTCCAGCTTCGCCCGCCGCCACTTCCTGCCCACCCAGGTGGTCTCCTCCGACTTCTGCCGCGGCCTGGTGTCCGACGACGAGAACGACCAGTCGGCGTCCGCCGAGGCCTTCGACCTCCTGCACTACATCGTTGGCAAGCGCCTGGCCGCCGGCCGCCTCACCGTGGTGGACGCGACCAACGTGCAGCCGGAGGCCCGCCGCCAGCTGGTGGCGATCGCCCGGGCGCACGACGTGCTGCCGATCGCGATCGTGCTGGACGTCCCGCCGGGGGTGTGCGCCGAGCGCAACCGCTCCCGCCCGGACCGCCAGCTGCCCGCGCACGTCGTCCCGCGTCAGCACCGCGAGCTGCGCAGGTCCCTCAAGGGCCTGGAGCGCGAGGGCTTCCGCAAGGTGCACGTGCTGCGCGGCGAGGCCGAGGTGGCGGCCGCCGTGATCGAGCTCGAGAAGCGCTACAACGACCTGCGCCACCTCACCGGCCCGTTCGACATCGTCGGTGACGTCCACGGCTGCCGCTCCGAGCTGGAGACCCTGCTGACCCGCCTCGGCTACACCCTGGCCCGGGACGCCGAGGGCCGCCCGGTGGACGCCGTCCACCCGGCGGGCCGCACCGCCGTGTTCGTCGGCGACCTGGTCGACCGCGGCCCGGACACCCCGGGTGTGCTGCGCCTGGTGATGGGCATGGTGGCGGCCGGTCACGCGATCTGCGTGCCGGGCAACCACGAGAACAAGCTGGGCCGGGCGATGGACGGCAAGAAGGTCACCGTCTCGCACGGCCTCCAGGAGTCGCTGGACCAACTGGCCGGGGAGAGTGAGGAGTTCCGGGCCGAGGTGCGCGCCTTCATGCGCGGCCTGGTCAGCCACTACCTGCTGGACGGCGGCGCCCTGGTGGTCTGCCACGCCGGCCTGCCGGAGCGCTACCACGGCCGGGCCTCCGGCCGGGTGCGCTCGCACGCGCTGTACGGGGAGACCACCGGCGAGACCGACGAGTACGGCCTGCCGGTGCGCTACCCGTGGGCGGAGGAGTACCGGGGCCGGGCGTTGGTGGTTTACGGCCACACCCCGGTGCCGAGCGCGAGCTTCCTCAACAACACCATCTGCCTGGACACCGGCTGCGTCTTCGGCGGCAGCCTCACCGCGCTGCGCTACCCGGAGCGCGAGCTGGTGAGCGTCGACGCGGAGCGGGAGTGGTACGCCCCGGTGCGTCCGCTGCTGACCGACGCGCCGGGCGCCCGGGAGGGCCGTCCGCTGGACCTCGCCGACGTGGCGGGGCGCCGGGTGGTGGAGACCGCCCTGCACGGCCGGGTGGCGGTGCGGGAGGAGAACGCGGCGGCCGCGCTGGAGGTGATGAGCCGCTTCGCGCTGGACCCGCGGCTGCTCGCCTACCTGCCGCCGACCATGGCGCCGAGCCCGACCTCCCGCCGGGAGGGCTACCTGGAGCACCCGGAGGAGGCCTTCGCCGCGTACCGCGCGGACGGGGTCCGGCACCTGGTGTGCGAGGAGAAGCACATGGGCTCGCGCGCGGTGCTGCTGGTCGCCCGGGACGCCGCCGCGCTGGAGCGGCGCTTCGGGGTGGCCGGTCCGGGGGCGATCTGGACCAGGACCGGGCGGGCCTTCCTCGACGACGAGGAGCTGACCGACGCGGTCCTCGGCAGGGTCCGGGCGGCGGCCGAACGGTCGGGCCTGTTCGATGAGTTGGGCAGTGACTGGCTGCTGCTGGACGCCGAGCTGATGCCGTGGTCCTTGAAGGCGGTGGAGCTGCTGCGCCGCCAGTACGCCGCGGTCGGTGCGGCGGCCGGCGCCGCCCTGCCGGAGGTGCTGTCGGCGCTGGAGCAGGCGGCCGCGCGCGGGCTGGAGCTCGGCGAGCTGACCGCCCGCCAGCGCCGCCGCGCCGCCGACGCCCGGGCGTTCACCGAGGCGTACCGGCGCTACTGCTGGCCGACCGAGGGCCTGTCGGGCATCCGGCTGGCGCCGTTCCAGCTGCTGGCGGCGGAGGGCGTGAACCTGGCGGTGCGCCCGCACGACGAGCACCTGGCCCTGATCGACCGCCTGGTCGCGGCCGACGACGGGGCGTCGCCGGTGCTGCACCGCACCGGCCGGGTCCTGGTGGACACCGGGGACGAGGCCTCGGTGGCGGCCGCCACCGCCTGGTGGGAGGAGCTGACGGCGGCGGGCGGCGAGGGCATGGTGGTCAAGCCGCTGGCCTCGTTGGTGCGGACGGTGCGGGGCGAGGGCCGCCCGGGCGGCCTGGTGCAGCCGGGTGTGAAGGTCCGCGGGCGGGAGTACCTGCGGATCGTCTACGGCCCGGACTACACCGAGCACCTGGAGCGGCTGCGGATGCGCTCGCTGGGCCACAAGCGGTCGCTGGCGCTGCGCGAGTACGCGCTGGGCCTGGAGGCGCTGGACCGGCTGGCGGCGGGGGAGCCGCTGTGGCGGGTGCACGAGCCGGTGTTCGCGGTGCTCGCCCTGGAGTCGGAGCCGGTCGACCCCCGGCTGTAGGCACGCCCCGGCTGCAGCCGCACCTCGGCTGTCGGGGCCCCAGCTGTAGGCGCCCCCGGCTGTGGGCGCCCCCAGCTGTAGCCGCGCCCCCAGCCGTGGGCAGAGGAGGGGAAGTCCCACCCGGGGCTTCCCCTCCTTCACCCCCATTCCGTATAGAAATTCCGAGCATCGTATACACTTGCCACTTTCCCCCCAGCCCCGTCACCCCAGGAGCCCGGCATGGCCTTCAACCTCCGGAACAGGCACTTCCTCAAGGAGCTCGATTTCACTCCCCAGGAGTTCCGCTTCCTGGTGGACCTCGCGGCCGGGCTCAAGGCCGCCAAGTATGCGGGCACCGAGCAGCCCCGGCTGCGCGGGAAGAACCTCGCGCTGATCTTCGAGAAGACCTCCACCCGCACCCGCTGCGCCTTCGAGGTGGCCGCGCACGACCAGGGCGCCACCACCACCTACCTGGACCCGTCCGGTTCGCAGATGGGCCACAAGGAGTCCGTCAAGGACACCGCCCGGGTGCTCGGCCGGATGTTCGACGGGATCGAGTACCGCGGCCACGGCCAGGAGATCGTCGAGGAACTGGCCGAGCACGCCGGCGTCCCGGTCTGGAACGGCCTGACCGACGAGTGGCACCCCACCCAGATGCTGGCCGACGTGCTCACCGTCACCGAGCACACCGCGAAGCCGCTCACCGAGGTCGCCCTCGCCTACCTCGGCGACGCCCGCTCCAACATGGGCAACTCGCTGCTGGTCACCGGCGCCCTGCTGGGCATGGACATCCGGATCGTCGCCCCGCGCGCCCTGTGGCCCGCCGAGGACGTGCAGAAGGCGGCGCAGGAGCTGGCCGGGCGCACCGGCGCCCGGATCACGCTGACCGAGGACGTGGCCGAGGGGGTGGCCGGCGCCGACTTCCTCTACACCGACGTCTGGGTCTCGATGGGCGAGCCCAAGGAGGTGTGGGCCGAGCGGATCGCGCTGCTCGAGCCGTACCAGGTGTCCATGGACACCGTGCGGGCCACCGGCAACCCGAACGTGAAGTTCCTGCACTGCCTGCCCGCCTTCCACGACCTCGGCACCGTGGTCGGGCGGCAGATGTACGAGGCGACCGGGATGACCGAGCTGGAGTGCACCGACGAGCTGTTCGAGTCGGCGCACTCCATCGTGTTCGACCAGGCCGAGAACCGCCTGCACACCATCAAGGCGGTCCTGGTCGCCACCCTCGGTTCGTGAGGGCCGGCGCTACCGGTCCAGCTTGACGCAGCCCACCCGGTCGCCCGCCGCGTGCGGGCCGGCCGGGGTGCCCGCGTGCAGCACCAGCGAGCGTGCCTCGCCGGGCCGCGGCTGCCAGTCGACCGCGGTGGTGGCGGTCCCGCCGCCCCCGGCGTCGGTGCGCAGCACCAGCCGCAGCTCGTTGCGGTCGTTGGCGTACGCCGGGTCGGTGGACGGCTGCACCGGGTCGACCGCGTCCTGGTAGTGCGGCCCGGAGGCGGCCGGGTCGGCCCCGCAGGTGCCGGTGTGCAGGTGCACCGGGAATTCGTGGTCGGGGGCGAGCCCGGTGACCGTCAGGGTGAGCACCGTCCGCCCGGGCTCCGAGCGGTCGGTGACGATCCGGGCGTGCGAGCCGTACGGGACGAGGTCCTGGGCGTAGCTGACCGCGGTCGGCGGGACGAAGGCGGTCGCCGGGTCGAAGGCCGCCTCCACGATCGAGACCGGCGGGGCGGCGGGGACGAGCAGGGCCAGTGGCAGCAGGGCGGCGGCGAGCGGAGCGGGCATCGGTCGGGCCTTCCACGGGCAGGGCGACGGTCACCCTGCTAACGCGGCCGCACCGCCCGGGACACTCCCGGGGTGAAGGTCAGCCGCCGAGCAGCAGCCCGGCCAGCAGCGAGGTGGCGTTGGCGGTGCCGGAGGCGATCCAGGGCAGCGGGTCGCGCGGGCGCAGCCCGGCGAGGGGGCACAGCAGCAGGGCCTCGGCGGCGCAGACCGCGATCTCGCTGAGCGCGAAGCCGGTCCAGTACGCTGCGGCGGGCCCGTCGGTCCAGTGCCGGAGGGTCCACCAGAGCAGCGGGTGGGTCACCAGGTTGACGAGCACGCCGGCGGCCGCCGCCCGCCGGGGGCGCACGGGCCCGATCCGGGTGAGGGCGGCGGTGTAGACGGGTGTCTCGGTCAGCAGGGTGAGGGCGAGGGCGACCGGGTAGCGCACGGCGGGGATCGTGCCACGGGGAGGGGGAGCATGGCGAGCACGGGGGTACGGGCGGGCGCCACGGCGGGGCCCTGGCCCGCGCCCGGTCCGGCGGTGCGGCTGGGCGGAGCGCCGTTCGCGGGTTTCGCGCTGGCGGCGGTGGTGGCGCTGGTGCTGGCGCTGCGCGCGCCGACGGGTCTGGCGGTGCTGGGGCTGGCGGTGTTCGGCCTGCTGCACAACGTGCTGGAGCTGCGCTACGTGGCGGGCCGGTTCGCGGCGGTGCTGGCCGGTCCGCTGGTGCGGCTGCTGCTGGTGCTGGTGACCGGGATCGTGGTGTGCCGGCTGCTGCCGGCGTCGTGGCTGTCCCGGTCGGCGGAGATCCTGCTGGCGTACGGGCTGCTGGCGGCGGCCTGCCGGTACGGGCTGCGCGGCCGTCCGGTGCTGCTGGCGGTGGCGGGCGCGGGGCTGGTGGGTGCGGCTTCGGCCTCGCTGGCCTTCCCGGCGTACCACTTCGTGGTGCTGGCGCACCTGCACAACGTGGTGCCGCTGCTGTTCCTGGCGGAGTGGTCGCGCCGGCTGGCGCGGGGGCGTGCGGCGTTCCTGGTGCTGCAGTGCGGCTGGGTGCTGCTGGTGCCGGCGCTGTTGCTGAGCGGGTGGCTGGACGGCTGGCTGTCCCAGCGCCCGGGCGGCTGGACGGACCGGCTGGCGGCGGTCTACACCCCGCCGGGATGGCTGACGCCGCAGGTGGGGCTGCGCTTCCTGGCGGTGTTCGCCTTCCTGCAGTCGATGCACTACGTGGTGTGGGTGTGGTTCCTGCCGCGGTACGCGCCGGAGGCGGCGGAGCGCTTCGACACCCGGGTGCCGGGTCTGCGGGGCGGCCGGGCGTGGGCGCTGGGGGTGGCGGCGGGCGGGCTGCTGGCCGTGTTGTTCGCCGTGGATTACGCCCAGGGCCGCTCGGTGTACGCGGCGTTGGCGAGTTACCACGCGTATCTGGAGTTCCCGGTGCTGCTGGTGCTGCTGCTCGGCCTGGGCGAAAGTCGGGGCCTGGGCGAGGGCCGAGGCCTGGGCGAAAGTCGGGGCCGCTTCCGGGCCCGACCCCCGGACCCGGAGGCGGACCGGGTGCGGACCGGAGGAAAGGAGGTGAAGGTATGAGGACGACGACCCTGCTGGCCGACGTCGCTCCCGAGCCGATCAGCGGTTCCGGCGGTGAGCTGGTGGCGGTGCTGCTGGTGGCCGCCGCGATCGTGGCGGGGGCGGTCTGGCTGATCCGGCTGGAGCGCAAGCGCCGCGGCCCGGACGGCCGCTGACCTGCACCGAAACGCGTCGGGGCATGCCTGCGGTGGTGATCACGGCGGCATGCACTAAGGTTTATCTCGACATCGAGATAACTGCCCCTTACGATATATCTCGACATCAAGATACTTGCCGAGAGGCGCTCACCGGCGATGCGGCAAGGTCAGCCTAAGTAAGGCTGACCTTACCAGCGTGGCGGCCGGATATCGCACGAAGCACCCAGAAGGAGTCAGTCGTGTCCGCGAACAGCTTCGACGCCCGCAGCTCGCTGCAGGTGGGCGACGAGTCGTACGAGATCTTCAAGCTCTCCGCCGTCGAGGGTTCCGAGCGGCTGCCCTACAGCCTCAAGGTGCTGCTGGAGAACCTGCTCCGCACGGAGGACGGCGCGAACATCACCGCCGACCACATCCGCGCGCTCGGCAGCTGGGACGAGAACGCCCAGCCGAGCCAGGAGATCCAGTTCACGCCCGCCCGCGTGATCATGCAGGACTTCACCGGCGTCCCCTGCGTGGTCGACCTGGCCACCATGCGCGAGGCCGTCAAGGAGCTGGGCGGCGACCCGGCCAAGATCAACCCGCTGGCCCCGGCCGAGCTGGTCATCGACCACTCGGTCATCGCCGACAAGTTCGGCACCAAGGACGCGTTCACCCAGAACGTCGAGATCGAGTACGGCCGCAACAAGGAGCGCTACCAGTTCCTGCGCTGGGGCCAGACCGCCTTCGACGAGTTCAAGGTCGTCCCGCCGGGCACCGGCATCGTCCACCAGGTGAACATCGAGCACCTGGCCCGCACCGTCATGGTCCGGGGCGGCCAGGCCTACCCGGACACCTGCGTCGGCACCGACTCGCACACCACCATGGTCAACGGCCTGGGCGTGCTGGGCTGGGGCGTCGGCGGCATCGAGGCCGAGGCCGCGATGCTCGGCCAGCCGGTCTCCATGCTGATCCCGCGCGTCGTCGGCTTCAAGCTGACCGGCGAGCTGCCGGCCGGCACCACCGCCACCGACCTGGTGCTCACCATCACCGAGATGCTGCGCAAGCACGGTGTGGTCGGCAAGTTCGTCGAGTTCTACGGCGACGGCATCGGCGCCATCCCGCTGGCCAACCGCGCCACCATCGGCAACATGTCGCCGGAGTTCGGCTCGACCTGCGCGATCTTCCCGATCGACGCCGAGACCATCAACTACCTCAAGCTCACCGGCCGCGACGAGCAGCAGCTCGCCCTGGTCGAGGCGTACGCCAAGGAGCAGGGCCTCTGGCACAACCCGGCGCACGAGCCGGTCTACTCGGAGTACCTGGAGCTGGACGTCTCCACCGTCGTCCCGTCGATCTCCGGCCCGAAGCGCCCGCAGGACCGCGTGATCCTGGCCGAGGCCGCCGAGCGGTTCGCCGAGGCGCTGCCGACCTACTCCGCCGAGGCCTCGAAGCCGACCGCCGTCACCGCCCCCGACGGCTCGACCTACGAGATCGACAACGGCGCGGTCGTGATCGCCTCGATCACCTCCTGCACCAACACCTCCAACCCCTCCGTCATGCTGGGCGCCGCCCTGCTGGCGAAGAAGGCCGTGGAGAAGGGCCTGACGGTCAAGCCCTGGGTCAAGACCACCCTGGCGCCCGGCTCCAAGGTCGTCATGGACTACTACGAGAAGGCCGGCCTGCTCCCGTACATGGAGAAGCTGGGCTTCAACCTGGTCGGCTACGGCTGCGTCACCTGCATCGGCAACTCGGGCCCGCTGCCCGAGGAGGTCTCGGCCGCCGTCAACGAGGCCGACCTCGCGGTCGTCTCGGTGCTCTCCGGCAACCGCAACTTCGAGGGCCGGATCAACCCCGACGTCAAGATGAACTACCTGGCCTCCCCGCCGCTGGTGGTCGCCTACGCCCTCGCCGGCAACATGAACGTCGACATCACCAAGGACGCCCTGGGCCAGGACGCCGACGGCAACGACGTCTTCCTCGCCGACATCTGGCCGACCGAGCAGGAGGTCGCCGACACCGTCGCCGGCTCCATCGACGAGGCCATGTTCGACAAGGGCTACCAGGACGTCTTCGCCGGTGACCACCGCTGGCAGTCGCTCCCGGTCCCGACCGGCAACACCTTCGAGTGGGACGCCGAGTCCACCTACGTCCGCAAGCCCCCGTACTTCGAGGGCATGGCCAAGACCCCGAGCCCGGTGACCGACATCGCCGGCGCCCGCGTCCTGGCCAAGCTGGGCGACTCGGTCACCACCGACCACATCTCCCCGGCCGGCAACATCAAGCCGGGCACCCCGGCGGCGCAGTACCTGACCGCCAACGGCGTCGAGAAGCGTGACTTCAACTCCTACGGCTCGCGCCGTGGCAACCACGAGGTCATGATCCGCGGCACCTTCGCCAACATCCGTCTGCGCAACCAGATCGCGCCGGGCACCGAGGGCGGCTACACCCGCGACTTCACCCAGGCCGACGCCCCGGTGTCGTTCATCTACGACGCCTCGCAGAACTACCAGGCCGCCGGCATCCCGCTGGTCGTCCTGGCGGGCAAGGAGTACGGCTCCGGCTCGTCCCGCGACTGGGCCGCCAAGGGCACCGCGCTGCTCGGCGTCAAGGCCGTCATCGCCGAGTCCTACGAGCGCATCCACCGCTCGAACCTGATCGGCATGGGCGTCCTGCCGCTGCAGTTCCCGGAGGGCGAGAACGCCGAGTCCCTCGGCCTGACCGGCGAGGAGACCTTCTCCATCACCGGCGTGACCGAGCTCAACGAGGGCCGCACCCCGAAGACCGTCAAGGTCAAGGCCGGTGACAAGGAGTTCGACGCGGTCGTCCGCATCGACACCCCCGGTGAGGCGGACTACTACCGCAACGGCGGCATCCTGCAGTACGTGCTGCGCTCGCTGATCGGCTGAGCTCCGCGCTAGCGCCCGAAGGGGCCGGACCGCACCACGCGGTCCGGCCCTTTTGCATGCTGCACCGGAAGCGGACGTCCCCTTGTGCGGTCGGCCGTCGATGGACTAAACCTCTGTGCCATCTGGTCCAGACCATTTGACGCCGCCTCAGAGAACGGGTCCGGTATGCCCACTCGCGCCTCAGCCCTGCTCGCCGCCACCACCGTCGCCGCCCTGCTCGTCGCCCCGCTCGTCGCCCCCACCGCCGCGAACGCCGCGAACGCCGCGCAGAGCGGCCACCACGGGCCCGGACCGAAGGGCCAGCGGGTCGGCTACTTCACCCAGTGGGGCGCCGACAGCTCCGCCAAGCGCGTCCAGGACTCCGGCCAGGCCGCCAGGCTGACCGTGATCAACTACGCCTTCGGCAACGTCTCCGCGGACGGCACCTGCTTCGAGAGCAACGACTCCGGCCAGGGCGACGCCCACGACGACTACCAACGCGCCTTCTCCGCCGCCGAATCGGTGGACGGCGTCGCCGACGCCCCCGGCCAGCGGCTCAAGGGCCACCTCAACCAGCTGCGCAAGCTCAAGGCGAAGAACCCGCAGCTGCGCACGGTCATCTCGCTGGGCGGCTGGAGCTGGTCCAAGTACTTCTCGGACGCGGCCGCCACCGACGCCGCCCGCAAGAAGTTCGTCTCCTCCTGCATCGACCTCTACCTCAAGGGCGACCTCCCGGTCCTGCCCGGCTCCCCGGAGGGCGGCGCGGGCGCGGCCGCCGGCGTCTTCGACGGCATCGACATCGACTGGGAGTACCCGGGCGGCGGCGGGGACGCCGGCAACGTGGTCCGCCCCGAGGACGGCCGCAACTACACCCTGCTGATGGCCGAGTTCCGCCGCCAACTCGACGCGCTGAGCGGCCGGAAGGGCAGGCACTACCTGCTCACCGCCGCCGTCGCCGCCAACGAGACGGTCGCCGACCGGCTCGAACTGCCCGAGCTGAGCCGGTCGGTCGACTGGCTCAACCTGATGACCTACGACCTGCACGGCCCCTGGGAGGGCAAGGGCCCGACCGACCACCAGGCCAACCTCTACTCGGACCCCGCCGACCCGGACGCCCGGCAGCGCAGCGCGGACGCCGCCGTCACCCACTACCAGGAGCGCGGCCTGCCCTCCCGCCAGCTCGTCCTCGGCGCCCCGCTGTACGGCCACGGCTGGACGGGCGTCGCCCCCGGCGGGCGCGGCGGCCTCTACCAGGGCGCCACCGCCGCCGCCCCCGACCACTCCTACGCCGAGCTCAACGCGCTGCCCGGCACGGTGTACGTGGACCGCGACCACGGCGCGTCCTGGAAGTACGACGGCTCCACCTTCTACAGCTACGACACCGCCGAGGTGCTCACCCAGAAGGCCCGCTACGCGCGCTGGAACGACCTGGCCGGGGTGATGGTCTGGTCCCTGGACGGCGACGACGCCAAGGGCAGCGCGATCGCCGCCCTCGACCGGGGCCTGCGCCGGGACTGACCCGGCCTGCGCCGGGACTGACCCCGGCCGCAGCCTCGAACCGGCACCGACCCGGCCCCGAACCGGCCCCGAACCCGCACCGGCCCGGCACCGACCGGAATGCCGGAGGGGCCCGCCGACACGCGGTCGGCGGGCCCCTCCGGGGGCTGTCAGGCCCGGTCGCAGGCCTGGGCGCGCAGGGCGCGGGCCAGGTCGTCCCGGCGCTCCAGCACCAGCCGGCGCAGCGCCGGCGCGGCCTGCGGGTGGCCGTCCAGCCAGGCGTCCGCCTCGGCCAGGGTGTGCTCGTCGGTCTGGGCGGTCGGGAAGAAGCCGCCGACGATCCGCATCGCGATCTCGATGGTCCGCTCCGCCCAGACCTTCTCCAGCAGCTTGAAGTACGGCGCCGCGTAGAGGGCGGTCAGGTCGCGCTGGGCGGGGATCGCGAAGCCCGCGCTGTTGGCCTCGACCAGGGCGCTCGGCAGCTCGTCCGAGTCGGTCACGGCCGACCAGGCGGCGGCCTTGGCCTCCGGGGTGGGCCGGGCGGCCAGGCACTGGGTGTACTGGCGCTTGCCGCCGGCGGTGTTGTCGGCGGCCAGCTCCCCGGCGAGCTCCTCGTCACCGGCCTGTCCGGCGGCGGCCAGGGCCAGCCACAGCGCCCAACGCAGCTCCTGGTCGACCTCCAGGCCGTCGATCCGGGCGCTGCCGGCCAGCAGCCCGCGGACCAGGCCGAGGTGCTCGGCGCCCCCGGCGGTCTGGGCCAGGAAGCGGGCCCAGGCGAGCTGGTGGTCGCTGCCGGGCACGGCCCCGCGCAGCTCGCGCAGGGCGCCGTCGGCGAGCCGGCGGGCGCCCTCGGCGCGCCACTCGGGGGCGGCGTACAGGTCGACGGCGGTCTTGGCCTGGGCGTGCAGCGACTGCAGCACGCCGATGTTGCCCTCCTGGCCGGCGAAGCGCAGCACCAGCGCGACGTAGTCGCGGGCCGGCATCAGGCCGTCCCGGGTGAGGTTCCAGACCGCGGACCAGGCGAGCGCCCGGGCCAGCTCGTCGCGGATGTCGCCGAGGCCGGTGCGCAGGGTCTCCAGCGAGTCGGCGTCGAAGCGGATCTTGCAGTAGGTGAGGTCCTCGTCGTTGAGCAGGACCAGGGCCGGGCGCGGGCGGCCGACGGCCTCGGGGACGACGGTGCGGGCGCCGGTGACGTCCAGCTCGATCCGCTCGGTGCGCACCAGGGCCCCGTCCGGGTCCCGGTCGTACAGGCCGATCGCGATCCGGTGCGGGCGGAGGGTGTCGCCGTCCTGGAGGACGGCGAGTTCGGTGATCCGGCCCTCGGCGTCGGTGGTGACCTGCGGGGTGAGCGCGTTGACGCCGGCGGTCTGCAGCCAGGCGGCGGCCCAGCTCTTGAGGTCGCGGCCGCTGGTCTCCTCCAGGACGCCCAGCAGGTCGCCGAGTTCGGTGTTGCCGAAGGCGTGCCGCTTGAAGTAGCGGCGGGCGCCCTCGAAGAAGGCCTCCGAACCGACGTAGGCGACCAGCTGCTTGAGGACGGAGGCGCCCTTGGCGTAGGTGATGCCGTCGAAGTTGAGCTTGGCGTCCTCGAGGTCGCGGATGTCGGCGGTGATCGGGTGGGTGGTGGGGAACTGGTCCTGCCGGTAGGCCCAGGCCTTGCGCTGGTTGGCGAAGGTGACCCAGGCGGAGGAGTAGCGGGTGCGGGCGCCGATCAGGCCGTAGGAGCCCATGAAGTCGGCGAAGGACTCCTTGAGCCACAGGTCGTCCCACCAGCGCGGGGTGACCAGGTCGCCGAACCACATGTGCGCCATCTCGTGCAGGACGACGTTGGCGCGGGACTCGTAGGCGGCGTCGGTGACCTTCGAGCGGAAGACGAACTCCTCCTTGAAGGTCACGCAGCCCGGGTTCTCCATCGCGCCGATGTTGTACTCGGGGACGAAGGCCTGGTCGTACTTGCCGAAGGGGTACGGGTAGTCGAACTCCTCGTGGAAGAAGTCGAGTCCGAGCTTGGTGACGCCGAGGATCTCCTCCGCGTCGAAGTGCGGGGCGAGGGACTTGCGGCACATCGCGGAGAGCGGGATCTCCAGGGTGGTGCCGTCGGCGAGTTCGCGGCTGTAGTGGTCGGTGGCCACGTGGTACGGGCCGGCCACCACGGCGGTGAGGTAGGTGGAGATCGGCTTGGTCGGCGCGAACTCCCAGGTGCGGGCGTCGCCCTGGGTGGTGACCTGCTCGTGCACGGCGTTGGAGCGCACGTCCCAGGCGGCCGGGGCGGTCACCGTGAAGGTGAACGGGGCCTTGAGGTCGGGCTGTTCGAAGGTCGCGAACACCCGGCGGGCGTCGGCCGGCTCGTAGTGGGTGTAGAGGTAGGTCTCGCCGTCGGCGGGGTCGACGAAGCGGTGCAGGCCCTCGCCGGTGCGGCTGTAGGCGCAGTCGGCCTCGACGGTGAGGACGTTCTCGGCGGCCAGCCCGTCGATGTGCACCCGGGCGCCGTCGTAGGCGGTGGCCGGGTCCAGGGCGCGGCCGTTGAGGGTGACCGAGCGGACGGCGGGGGCCAGCAGGTCGAGGAAGGTGGCGGCGCCGGGCTGGCTGCAGCGGAAGGCGATGGTGGTGGTGGAGCGGAAGGTGGCGGCCGCCGGGTCGGGGGCCGAGGTCACGTCCAGCCGGACCGTGTAGCCGTCGACGGCCAGGACGCCGGCTCGCTGCTGTGCTTCCTCGCGGCTCAGGTTCTTGCCCGGCACGGCGGTACTCCTTTGTCCGGCCCGCACGGTGGTGCGTGCGTGGATGCTGCGGTTCCGTGCGCGGTCGGTGGGTCGCGCACGCAGGGGCATCCTTTCACGCCCGCCCCGGTCGGTACCATTGCACAGGCCGCCGCGCCGGGGCCGGAATCAGCGGCGGCGGGCGGGTGTTGGGGTTCTGGTGGGGCGACGCCCCGCTGCCTCGGAACACCTCACGAAGGACGAGACCCAGTGACGACTGCCGCTGAGCGCAAGACCGCCGACTTCTGGTTCGACCCGGCCTGCCCGTGGGCGTGGATGACGTCCCGCTGGTTGATCGAGGTCCAGCAGCTGCGTCCGGTCGACGTGCGCTGGCACGTGATGAGCCTGTCGGTGCTCAACGAGCACCGCGACCTGCCGCAGAGCTACCGCGAGCTGCTGGACAACGCCTGGGGCGCGGTGCGGGTCTGCATCGCGGCCGCCGAGCAGCACGGCGACGAGGTGCTGGGCCGGCTCTACACCGAGCTGGGCCTGCGCTTCCACAACCAGGGCCTGCCGCAGAACCGGGAGACCATCGAGGCCGCCCTGGTGGCCGCGGGCCTGCCCGCCGAGCTGGCGGACGCGGCCGGCACCGACGCGTACGACGAGGCCCTGCGCGCCTCCCACAAGGAGGGCATCACCCTGGTCGGCGAGGACGTCGGCACCCCGGTGATCGCGGTCGAGGGCGCGGACGGCGAGCGGGTCGCCTTCTTCGGCCCGGTGGTCACCCCGGCCCCCAAGGGCGAGGCCGCGGCCCGGCTGTGGGACGGCACCCTGCTGGTGGCCTCCACCCCGGGCTTCTACGAGATCAAGCGCACCCGGACGGCCGGCCCGTCCTTCGAGTAGGCCCCGGCACGCACGGCGAAGGCCCGGTACCACGCGGTACCGGGCCTTCGCCGTGCGTGCCGTCAGCGTCCCGCGGCCGCGTCCCGGCGCTGCTTGAGCAGCCCGGCCGCGCTCAGCAGGGCGACCAGCACCCCGGCCGCGTACAGCTGCTGGCGGTTGCCCTCGGTGGTGGTCATCAGGGCGAGGATGCCGGCCACGGCGGCCATCGCGACCCAGGTCAGGTACGGGTAGCCCCACATCTTCACGGTGAGCAGCTCGGGCGCCTCGCGCTCCAGCCGGCGGCGCATCCGCAGCTGGACGATGCAGATGAACAGCCAGACCACCAGGATGGCGACGCCGGTGGTGTTCATCAGCCAGGTGAACACGGTGTCCGGCCAGAACTTGGCGGCCAGCACGGCGCCGAAGCCGAACAGGCAGGAGGCCAGCACCGCCCGGCGCGGCACCCCGCCGGACACCTTGGTCAGTGCCTTGGGGCCCTGGCCGCGGCCGACCAGCGAGTACGCCATCCGGGAGGCGCCGTAGATGTTGGCGTTCATCGCGGACAGCAGCGCGATCAGCACCACCACCTCCATGATCGTCCCGGCCCCGGGCACCCCGAGGTGGCGCAGCACCGTGACGTACGGGCCGTCGGCGACGACCGACGGGTCCTTCCAGGAGACCAGGGTGACCACCAGGGCCATCGAGCCGATGTAGAAGATCGCGATCCGCCACACGGCGGTGCGCACCGCGTTGGCGACGTTCCGCTTGGGGTCGTCGGACTCGGCCGCGGCGATGGTGACCGTCTCCAGGCCGCCGTATGCGAAGACCGAGGCGAGCAGGCCGACGATCAGTCCGCTGACGCCGGTGGGCAGGAAGCCGCCCTGGCCGGTGAGGTTGGTGCTGCCGGGGGCGCCGGGGCCGATCACGCCGGCGATGCCGAGCCCGCCGATGACCAGGAAGGCGATGATCGCGGCGACCTTGACGGTGGCGAACCAGAACTCGAACTCGCCGAAGTTCTTCACCGCGGTGAGGTTGCTGGCACAGAAGAAGACCATGAACAGGGCGACCCAGACCCAGGCGGAGACCCCGGGTATCCAGCCGTTGACGATCTTCCCGGCGGCGGTGGCCTCGGCGGCGACGCCGCAGCAGAGCATCACCCAGTACATCCAGCCGGCCGTGATCCCGGCCCAGGGGCCGATCTCCTTCTCGGCGTGCACCGAGAAGGAGCCGGAGGCCGGGCGGGCGGCGGACATCTCGCCGAGCATCCGCATGATCAGCATGACCAGCAGGCCGGAGAGGGTGAAGGCCAGGATGATGGCCGGCCCGGCGGCCGCGATGCCGGCGCCGGAGCCCACGAACAGGCCGGCGCCGATGACACCGCCGAGGGCGATCATCGACAGGTGGCGCTGCTTGAGTCCGTGGCTGAGCTGCTGGCCACCGGACGGCGGGGGAGCGTCGGTGGTCCCGCGCGCCGGGGGCGCGGAGGTGGGGGCCATAGAGGTGGATCCAGACTGTGCGGAATGCGGCATGAGTTGTCCAATATCCGGGGCCCTCGCTGCTCATGCCAACGATGTCCGCCGCGGGACCACCATGCGGACCGGGTGGTGACCATGAGTGTCGGCCTGGTCGCCGAGAGTCGCCAGGAGTTGGATCCGACAAGCTTCGTGGGCGGTGCTTTGTCCGAAACCGTGGGGCCGGCGCAGTGGATCACCGCGTAGGTTCACAGGTGTTCACTCACCTGGACCCCACGGAGGAGCCCCGATGGCCACTGCCACCACCCCGATAGCGCGCCGCGCCGTCCTCGCCGACCTGCTGCCCGTCGCCTCGACCCGCCTCGGCACCCAGGTCCGCGACCTGGCCCTGGTGGTCGGCGGCGCCGCGCTGACCGGCGTGGCCGCCCAGCTGTCGGTCAACGTGCCCGGCTCGCCGGTGCCGGTCACCGGCCAGACCTTCGCCGCCCTGCTGGTCGGCACCGCGCTCGGCGCCCGCCGCGGCGTCGCCTCGCTCGCGCTCTACCTGCTGGCCGGCGCGGCCGGCCTGCCCTGGTTCGCCGAGGGCACCTCCGGCTGGGCCATGCCGTCCTTCGGCTATGTGCTCGGCTTCGTCCTCGCCGCCGCCCTGACCGGCGCGCTGGCCCGGCGCGGCGCCGACCGCACCCCGCTGAACACCGCGGTGACCATGGGGCTGGGCAGCCTGGCCATCTACGCGGTCGGCGTCCCGTACCTGGCGTTCAGCCTGCACGTCCCGCTGGCCCGCGCCGCCGAGCTGGGCCTCTACCCGTACCTGGTCGGCGACGCGCTCAAGGCCGCCTTCGCCGCCGGCGCGCTGCCGCTCGCCTGGAAGCTGCTCGGCCGCCGCTGAGACCCGGGCCCCGTTGTCGGGCCCGGGCGCACCCGCATGCCACACTCATGGCATGCGCGTGTACCTGGGCTCCGACCATGCCGGATACGAACTGAAGAACCACCTCGTGGAGTGGCTCAAGGGGGCCGGCCACGAGCCGGTCGACTGCGGGCCGCACATCTACGACGCCGAGGACGACTACCCGCCGTTCTGCCTGCGCGCCGCCGAGCGCACCGCCGCCGACGCGGACGCCCTCGGCATCGTGATCGGCGGCTCGGGCAACGGCGAGGCGATCGCCGCCAACAAGGTCAAGGGCGTCCGTGCGGCGCTGGCCTGGAGCGTGCAGACCGCCGAGCTCGGCCGTCAGCACAACAACGCCAACGTCATCTCCATCGGCGGGCGGATGCACACCGTCGAGGAGGCCACCGAGTTCGTCGAGGTCTTCCTCAAGACCCCCTACAGCGGCGAGGCCCGGCACACCCGCCGGATCGAGATGCTGAGCGAGTACGAGACCACCGGCGAGCTCCCGCCGATCCCGGCCCACCACCCCCAGGGCTGATCCACCCGCCACCGACGGCCGGCCGCACCCTCCCGTGCGGCCGGCCGTCGCCGTCCGCGCTGCTCCCGTCGGCTGTGTCGTCGGCCACAGGCGACCGCGCACCCGCAGTCGCGCACGCGGGGCGCACGCGCTGCCCGCGGGCTCCCTGCGCCCAACCGGCGCACGCCTCCTGACGGCACGCCCGCCACCGGCCCGATCGGCCGAAACCCGCAGAGCGGCCCGCGCGCCGGGGCCACCGCCCGCCCCCGGGCCGTCGACGCCGGGCCGTACCCGTGGATAGGGTCGGACCCCATGGCTGGCAGACCGCCGGGCGCACCGCCCCAGACGACTGCGACGAGGCCCGGCGCCGCCCCGGCGTCCGAGCCCGTGACGGCCCGGCTGCGCAAGACGCTCCGCCGGGCCCGTCGAAGGCTGCGCACGGCCGGTGTGGACTACTTCCGCGGCGGCGCCGCCGACTGGCCGGTGCTCTGCGCGCTGGCCCTGCTCGTCCCGCTGATGATCCTGCTCAACATCTGGATCCCGGACTGGGCCCCGCCCACCACCCTGGTCCTGCCGATCCTGGCGGGAGCGCTGCTGCTGCGCCCCGGCTCCCTGGTGGTGCTGTACGCGCTGGCCGCCCTCGGGCTGTCCGCCGAGTCCGTGATCCACACCGGCCAGCGGGTCGCCAGCGACAACCCGGAGGCCTACGTCTACGGCGTCACCCCCGGCGCGGCCCTGGTGGTCGGCGCCGCCGGGGTGGGCGGCCTGCTGCTGGCCCAGTTCCGGGCCCGGGTCGGCGTCCCCTGGTGGGGCGGCTCCACCATGCTGTTCGACCTGCGCGAGCGGCTGCGGGTGCAGAGCCGGGTGCCCGAGCTGCCGGCCGGCTGGCACGCCGACATGGCGCTGCGCCCGGCCGGCGGCCAGTCCTTCTCCGGCGACTTCGTGGTGGCCGCCCGCACCGGCCCCGGCCAGCGGCTGCTGGAGGTGGTCCTCGCGGACGTCTCCGGCAAGGGCATGGACGCGGGCTCGCGGGCGCTGCTGCTGTCCGGCGCCTTCGGCGGCCTGGTCGGCTCGCTGCCCGCGCACGACTTCCTGCCCGCCGCCAACGGCTACCTGCTGCGCCAGTCCTGGGAGGAGGGCTTCGCCACCGCCGTCCACCTGGTGCTGGACCTGGACAGCGGCGAGTACGAACTGCTCTCGGCCGGGCACCTGCCGGGCATGCAGCGGCTGGCCGGCGAGGGGCGCTGGGAGGTCAAGGAGGCCGAGGGCCCGCTGCTCGGGATCTACGACGGCGCCAAGTTCGACGGCGTGCGCGGCCGGCTGAACCGGGGCGACGTGCTGATGCTGTGCACCGACGGCATGGTCGAGGCGCCCGGCCGGGACCTCGCCGAGGGCATGGACCGGCTGATGGGCGAGGCCGACCGGCTGGTCCCCGGCGGCGCCCCGGGCAGCGGAGCGGGCGCGGCGGGCGCGCTGATCGAGACGGTCGCCCGGGACATCAACGACGACCGAGCCGTGCTGCTGCTCTGGCGAGACTGAGTACTCGCCCGCTCGCCTCCGGGGCGCTCGGATCCGGTGCCGACGGTCGTCGCTCCGGCGCTCGTGCCTCGCTTGTCGCTCCTCGCTTTCGGCACCGGCGCACCCCTTCGGCTCGGGGCGGGGACTCGCGCGCGGGCCCGCGTCATGTGCCACCGGCAGTGCCGTCGTGTCAAGCCTGGCAGCTGATCTTCGGCCATATCGGACGGCCCGTCGGCTGAGCGGATCCGCGACCTCCGCTCCGCGCCCCCGGGCGTTTCCCGGCCGCTCAGCAGCGCCCCGCCGACGATTCGTCAGAACGGCTCCGCTATCGTCCCGGTCGGCGGAAACTCGTCCCGCAGCGCAGGATGTCGGCGTTGGGCTGACTGTCAGACCTTTACGCAATCGGCACGGTCGACCACACTGAGTCCGGGCGGGACTGTTCAGGATTCGGGGGATGGGGGGCGACACGTGCGGCACACCAGACAGCGGGCCGGTGCGTGCACCTCCGCCGGCGCTGCGCCGGACGGTCCGCGATTCCGCCTCGGGACCGTCGGACAGGCCGGGGTCCGGCTTCGCAGGTGCCGCCGGGCGGCGGCGCCACGCTATGAAACGAGGAAGTGAGTCCGGGTGGCACTCTCCGTCTCCGCGCTGGTCCTGTTCGCGATCCTGTGCATCATCTTCATCCGGAACAAGCAGCTGAAGATCCCGCACGCGATCGTCGCCGCCCTGTTCGGCTTCATGCTGCACGAGACCACGATGGCGACCTCCATCAACTCCCTGCTGGCCAACCTGGCGCACAGCATCTCCAGCATCACGGGGGGCTGACCGGCAGGGCCGGACGCCCTCCGCCAGGGGCTTACCGGCCGGCCCTCCGGGCTTCCCGCCAGCGGGCGAACAGACCCCGGGCGCGCGCCGCCGCCGGGGCCGGGGCACGCACCGGCACGGGTGCCGGGGCGCTCGTCGGCGTGGCCGCGGCCGCCGCCCGTTCCGCCGTCAGCAGCACGAACAGCCGCGCCCAGCACAGCCGTTCGCCGCGCGGCCAGTCCAGCGCGCGCAGCGCCGCGGAGGCCGCCTCCGACACCTCGCCGCCCACCCGGACCTCGGCGACGTCGTCGCCCGCCTTCCCGCCCAGGAAGAGCTTCACCCCGACCGGCCCCGGCCCGCTCAGTTCCCGCTCCAGGGCCGGCGCCAGCGCGGACAGCACCCGGTGCTCGGCGAGCCAGGCCGCCAGGTGCTCGTTGCCGAAGCCGAACACCGCCGCCGGCCCCTGCACCGCCCGCCAGCCCGGGAGTTCGGGCAGGGCCGGGCGGTCGGCGTGGATCCCGCGCCCGTCGGCCAGCTCGACCAGCACCGAGGCGGTGGTGGTCGCCCACAGCTTCACCGCGTTCGCGAGCTTCTCCTCCTCGGTCTTGCCGAGGCCGGGCGCGCAGTCCCACACCACCGGGGCGTCCGCCCGGCCCAGGTGGAGCACGAAGCCGAGGTCGACGTGCCCGGCGCCGCCGTCCTCCCCGGGGTGCTCGCGCACCGCCACCGCGGTGGTCCCGGGGCCGCGCACCACCTCGCCGTCCGGGTGGAAGTCCTGGCCCAGTCGTGCCATCTCCCGGATCACACAGCGCTGTATGACGGCCAGTCGCTCCTGCGGACCCACGGGACTCCTCCACTTCGGGAGCGCGGCGCCACGGGTCGCGCTCGAACTGCGCTCGAACGCCGCCGAGGCTATCGGCCCGACCGCCGTGCGGGAAACCGTGCGGACGCCTTCTCCCTGCGGTCGCGGATTTGTCCGGTATGCCCCACTTTGGGGAGCGGAACCGACAGCCGTCCGCCCTGGAGAGCCCGCATGGCCCGCACCGCCCCGACGCCCCCCGCGCCCCACCCGGCCGCCCTGGCGGACCTGCTCGCCGGCCCGGACGGCTCCGGCCTGGTCGCCGAGGTGGAGGCCTACCTCGCCTCGCTGCCCGCCCCCGCGCGCACCCCCGGGCCGTACGTCTGCCGCTACGGGAGCACCCTGCGCCCCTGGCACGCCGGCCACCCGGAGCCCCGGGCCACCCTGCTCGACCGGGCGCTGCGCCGCCCCGCCCGGCCCGTCCCGGTCACCGCCGCCGACCACCTGCGGCTCGCCTCCCGTTACATCGGCGCCCACGGCTGGCTGCAGGGCGCGATGTGGGACACCGCCGGGCGGGTCTGCCTGCTCGGGGCCCAGGCCGCCGTCCTGGCGTACGGCTACGGCACCCCGGCGACCGTGCGGGCCGGCCGGGTCCAGCTGATGGAGGTGCTGCACGCCACCGGCCGCCCGGCGCGCTCCCCGGACGAGTACAACGACCGCCCCACCACCCGGGAGGGCGACGTCCACCTGCTGCTCGACCGGGCCGCCGCCCGGGCCGCCCGGCTGGGGCTCTGAGGCGCCGCCCGGGCCCGGGAACGCCGACGGCCCCGGGGGGGTGGGGGGGCCGGGGGGGGGGGGGGGGAGGGGGGGGGGGGGAGAGAACGCGCGTGCACCGCTTGTGAAAAGCGAGCGTTCCCCCCGCGACACGCCCATACGAAAATACACAACGCT